>CAJBBQ010000117.1 GCA_903951385.1 uncultured Pseudomonadota bacterium | reverse complement strand
CGACTTTAAAAAAAACACCCTCAGCGATGCATTGCTGAACGATTGGATAAGCCAACAACCCTTGGACAAACTCATCAATCGCGCCGGCCTCACTTGGCGCAATTTGACTGAAGCCGAAAAAGACAGCGTGCAAGATGCCACTAAAGCCCGGCAATTGATGTTGGCCAAACCCAGCTTGATTAAACGGCCGGTCTTGATCAAGGATGGCAAAATCGCCTGTTTGGGCTACACGGAAGCCACTTATAAAGCCTTGCTATGAACACACCACACAGTAAAACCTTAAGCCTAGCGATAGACTTGCTAAGACGCCAATCCAACACCCCGGAGGATGCCGGCTGCCAAGAACAAATGATAGCCAGATTGGAGCCATTGGGTTTCAAAATCGAGCGCATGCGCGTAGGTCAGGTGGACAACTTGTATGCCCGTCGCGGCACCACTGGCCCATTATTGGTCTTTGCTGGCCACACCGACGTGGTGCCGACCGGCCCGCTGGATAAATGGCACACCCCACCGTTCGAACCGACCATCAAGGATGGCATGCTCTATGCCCGCGGTGCGGCAGACATGAAGACCTCATTGGCGGCGTTCGTTACCAGCATAGAAGAATTCATTGCTGAAAACCCGAATCACCCTGGCTCCATAGGCTTACTCATCACCTCGGATGAAGAAGGCGTGGCGGTGGACGGTACCGTTAAAGTCGTGGAGACCCTAAAGGCTCGCGGCGAGCTTTTTGACTACTGCATAGTCGGCGAACCGACCAGCAATAAAGTGGTCGGCGACATGATCAAAAACGGCCGCCGTGGTTCGCTGTCAGGCAAACTCACGGTAAAAGGCGTGCAAGGTCACATTGCTTACCCGCATTTAGTTAAAAACCCCATTCACTTAGTGGCCCCGGCCATTAAAGACATGGTGGAAACGCTATGGGATGAAGGCAACGAATACTTCCCGCCTACCTCTTGGCAAATCAGCAACATGAATGGCGGCACCGGCGCGACCAATGTGGTGCCAGGTGAAGTGGAAATTTTATTTAACTTTAGGTATTGCGCCCTAGTCAACAATGCCGGCAGCACCGAGGCCGGTTTGACCCAGCGCGTGCATGCCATATTAGACAGCCATAAATTGGACTACGATTTGGAGTGGGAGCATTCCCCTTCTTACATCACGCCACGCGGTAATCTAGTCGAAGCCATCAGCGCCGCCATAGTCCAGGCTTATGGCGTGACCCCAGAACTGTCTACCACCGGCGGCACATCGGATGGGCGTTTCATTGCCGACATCTGCCCGCAAGTCATCGAGTTTGGACCACTCAACGCCACCATACACAAACTAAACGAATGCGTAGCAGTGGCCGACATCGAGCCCTTAAAAGAAACCTACAAATTGACCATGCAAACGCTATTGTCAAATAAGGCTTAAAAACACCGCCATGAGTAAACAAACCCCACCATCCGAGTTAATCAGCATACGCGACTGGGTACGCTATGCCGTTAGCCAATTTGAAGCCTCCGATATTTTTTACGGCCATGGCACGGACAACGCTTACGACGAAGCCGTCTGGTTGGTCATGAGCGGCTTGCATTTGCCCATGGACACCTTGGATAACTTCTTTGATGCCAGGCTAACCAACGAGGAATGCAACAAGCTAGCTGCGTTTATTGATCAGCGCATCAAGCAACATACGCCTACCGCTTACTTACTCAAAGAAGCGTGGTTGCAAGGCTTGAAATTTTTCGTGGACGAGCGTGTGCTAATACCGCGCTCATTCATTGCGGAATTACTCAACAACGATTTAAGCCCGTGGATAGAGTTTCCTGAAATGGTGGAAAGTGCGGCGGACATTTGCACCGGCAGTGGCTGCTTGGGCGTGTTATTAGCGGGCAGTTTCCCCAATGCCGCAATCGATGTGATCGACATATCGCAAGACGCCATAGACGTGGCCAACATCAACATTGCCAACTACGGCTTGCAAGATCAAATTAGCGCCATCAAGTCCGATATGTTCAGCGCCTTAAAAGGCAAAAAATACGACTTGATTATCAGCAACCCGCCTTATGTGGATGAGCCGTCCATGGCAGCCTTGCCCATAGAATACCAGAATGAACCGCAACTGGCCTTAGGCAGCGGTGCAGATGGGCTAGACCACACCCATACCTTGCTAGCT
>CAJBBQ010000116.1 GCA_903951385.1 uncultured Pseudomonadota bacterium | reverse complement strand
TACGATTTAACGCTGGCACAAGAGATTGCCGCGCTGAATGAATTTGCCATTGCTAAGCACGCGGTGCAAGCCATCACCGGCCAATTGCCGCAGCGTTTGGCCAGCGTTAAGCCGCAGCTAAAGCCAAATGAAATGGGACTAAGCATGGCCACTTGGCAAGAGCTGGCCTTGCTTAATAACCTCAATATACAAATTCAACAAGATGCCGCCAAATTGGCTGAGCAAGACATTGCTCGCAACCAAGCCGGCCATTTACCCACCTTGGATGCGGTCGCCAGTTACACCGATTCTTATGCCAACGGCAGTGTGTCGCGTTTTGGTACCGGCAACGAGTTGCAGGTGGGCAGCATAGGCTTGCAATTGCAAATCCCGCTTTATGAAGGCGGCGCCACCAGTTCGCGGGTACGCCAAGCGGTGCTGAACAAACAAAAAGCGCAGGACGATTTGGATTTGGTGCGCCGTCAGACCGAGCTTGATACCCAGCGCGCTTACTTAAATTTAAGCAGCAGCATCGCCCAATTAAAAGCGCTGGACCAAGCCGTGATTAGCAGCCAAAGCCAATTGGATGCCACGCAGTTAGGCTACCAAGTTGGCGTGCGCACCAGTGTCGATGTGTTAAATGCGCAGCAGCAGTTATACAGTGCCAAGCGCGATGCCTTGCAGGCACGCTACAACTATTTAACCAACATCATCCGTTTAAAAACCGCTGCGGGCATCGTGGCCGCGGCCGATTTAGTCGATATCAACCAACAGTTGGAATAAACCATGCAGCCTAATTTATTGAAAGTGGACTTAAGTCAGCTGCTCATCGTGGACGTGCAAACGCGCTTAATCGGCGTCATGCCAGAAGCGGACATGGCGGCGTGCTTAAAACAAAGTGGCATATTGGCGCAAGCCGCGGCCTTGTTGGCCGTGCCGGTTATTCTGACCGAGCAATACCCCAAGGGCTTGGGCCACACGGATCCGGCCTTGATGGCACATTTGACGGGTGTGTTGCCGGTAGAAAAAACCGCTTTTTCTTGTATGGCGGAAGCCAAAGTCAGACGTCAACTTAGCCGAGATCGCTCACAAATTGTCTTGGCTGGCATGGAAGCGCACATCTGCATATTGCAAACGGCGCTGGATTTAATGGCCGCTGGTAAACAAGTGTGCGTGGCGGAAGACGCCATTATTTCTCGTAGCCCCGCTAATAAAGCCAATGCCGTGGCCAGAATGCGCGAGGCCGGATGCCTCATTAGCAACACCGAAGCCATCGTGTTTGAATGGTTGGGCCGGGCAGAAGGCGATGCCTTTAAACAAATCAGCCAATTGATACGTTAAAAAAGCGGGCTAGCCCGCTTTTTTTAGGTTCAGACTTAATTTATGCTCAGGCTAGTTGGCCATGGCGATAATTTGCTCCAGCGTGACGTAGCCTTTTTTCTCCACATCAATCTTATCAAATCCCTTGGCCACTCTAGGCATACCGATTTTGGCTTCGTCTAAGCTTAGTTGCCCGTCTGCATTTTTATCCGCAGCCTTGAATTTGGCGGTTATTTCTTTGACCTTTGCGCTGTCTTCTGCCTGGGCTGCGCTTAGTATGGAGAAGCTGGCCACAACCAGTAATAATTTAGCTAACATTTTTATCTCCTAAAATTAATTGTGTCAGGTTATGTGTTTTAATTGTGGCACACAACTTAATCAATCGGAAAAAATCCATGAAATTGACTGTAAAAAATACCCTTGTTATTTCAGGCCTTGTAATCGGCTCATTGCTAGCCTTTAGCGCGCATGCGGCCAGCAATTTACTTAAAGCAGACAAACCGGACTCTGGATTTTTTGCTGATACCAGTTTATTGCAGCCGATTAACAGCCCCGAGGGCACCAAAGCTTTTCGCTACACCAGTAACAAATTTGATCCGAGTAATTACCAAGCGGTGATGATAGATAGCGTGTTGATTAACCAGTCCGGAATGGACGACAAAATCACCGCCGATACCATGGAGAAAACCAGGGCCACTTTGGAAAATGGCATTAAACAAAAAATTGGCAAAGTGATCGGCTTAACTGATAAAGCTGGGCCAGGCACACTAAAAGTCAATGTCTCCATTTCTGGTGCGGATGTGGCCGGTGAGGGCTTTAAACCCAGAAACATTTTGCCGGTATCGGCGGTGTTAAAGTTGGCCTCTAAAGCCGCCGGCAAAGATAAAAAAACCGCCATGTTGTTAATTGAAAGTAAAGTCAGTGATAGCGTCAGTGGTGAGCTGCTAAAAGCCACCATGCTAACCATCAGCAGTGACAGCTTTAGAGACCAAGCGGATGCCGATCAAGAGTTAACTGGCTTGGCTAAGAAGGTGGTCGACCTGGCCATGAAAGACATCAGTTTGCAGCCTTAAACCAGCGCTTCTGATTTTAGTATAGCGGCAATTAGCTTTTGTGTTTTTGCTGTGGCACCAAGCGAGGCCTCGCAGAGGCTTAAGCCTTTGCCACCCATTTCGTTTAGCCGCTCGGGATGATTCATCAAGTTGAGGAGGGTCGTGCTGATGTCTTGGGCGCTGTTAACGCGCTGAGCGGCGCCCTTGGCCACCGCCTCATTGGACGCGTGCTCAAAGTTATAGGTGTGCGCTCCTAGCAAGACCGGTTTACCCAAGCGCATTGCTTCAATTAAATTTTGCCCACCAAAAGGCAGCAGGCTGCCGCCGATTAAACACAGGTCGGCACTGG
>CAJBBQ010000115.1 GCA_903951385.1 uncultured Pseudomonadota bacterium | reverse complement strand
CACCCAGATTACATTGCCGCCCTGGCCGCCAGCGTCCAAGCGCATTGGCAAGTGCACGGCCAGCCTAGCGTATTGGTCATGAGTTTTCATGGTGTGCCCAAAGCGCACTTAAACAACGGCGACCCCTACCATTGCTTGTGCCACAAAACCGGCCGCTTGCTGGCTGAAGCCTTGCAATTAAACAAAACACAATACACGGTGGCCTTTCAATCGCGTTTTGGTAAACAAGAGTGGTTAAAACCTTACCTAGCCAGCACCTTGGCGGATTTAGGCACGGCTAAAACCGCGCGCATAGACATCATCTGCCCAGGCTTTAGCAGCGATTGCTTGGAAACCCTGGAAGAAATTGCCATGGAAGGCAAACATATATTCCAAAGCCATGGCGGCGGCGACTACCACTACATACCGGCCTTAAATGAGCACCCGGCTTGGATAGAAGCGATGAGCAACATCGTGCTGGAAAACCTGCAAGGCTGGGTGAGCAAAAAGTGGAATAAAAAAGATGCATTGGCCACGGCCAAACTCACTCAATCCCGCGCGCAAGCCATGCTCGACGCGGCGACTAAATAGCAGGGATGATTTAAGACCGATTAATTCAATAGCGCGGCCAGATTGGGCAACACCTCTATCTGCTGCGCCTGGCAATAGGCTTGCCAATCGGCCACTTCCGTCCAATCGCTCAAGAAGACAAAATCCAATCCAGCCCGGCTGGCCGCTTGGTAATCGTACTTACTGTCGCCAATAAATAAGGCCGGCATGGTCACGTTGCCATTGGCCTTTTCCCTAGCCAACACCGTGTCTTTGTTATCCGGACTGCCAAACAAACCGCCATCAAACATGCTGGCTAAATCACGCCGCGCAAACAGTTGGCGAATTTCGTTCTGATCGCCACCAGACAAAATCATCCAGTTGGCCTGCGGCGTGGCCGCCCGCAATGCCGTCAAACCCGGCGCGATTGCGCAATGCAACAAGCCTTCTTCCAGCTCGCGGGAAAAGCCATCCAACAAGGTCTGGATCGCTTCATGCGTCGCCTCTTGCGACAGAATCTCACGCAAATAATAATCAAACTTATGGTAACGGGAGATGCCGCCCAAGCGCACGTGGTAATCCACCAAGGCTTGGGCTTGGTTGTCGGTGGCACCCAAATTTTTCGCCGTGCGAAAATACGCATGGGTTTTCAGCGCATTCGAATCGAGCACCACGCCATCGCAATCAAAGACGATGCTTTTGTATTTTTTTAAATCAAACGGCACGCGGCATTCCTAAACTGTTGCGTCATAAAAAAGGCTTTGCCCTAGATACCACTCTAGATGGCAAAGCCCAATAGTCAATCCGGAAAAACTAAGCCGCTTTAATGGCGCTGGCCTCTTTAGCCAATTTAGTAATGTGTGCCCAGTCACCACGCGCCACAGCATCAGCCGGGGTTAACCAAGTTCCACCGCACACCACCACGTTAGGCAAAGCTAAAAATTGCGGTGCGCTTTCCACCGTCACGCCTCCTGTTGGGCAGAATTTCACGTCACCGAACGGGCCGGAAAAGCCTTTAAGCAAATTGATGCCACCCACGGCCACGGCTGGGAATAATTTCAAGAAGTAATAATCGTCGGCATTGGCCATCATGATTTCAGACCCAGTGGACACGCCAGGCAACAAGGGCAAGCCCATTTTTCTAGCGGCCAAGCCTAGTTCACTGGTGTAGCCTGGGCTCACTGCGAATTGGCAACCGGCATCTTTGGAGGCTTGCGCGTCTTTTATATTACGCACCGTACCCGAACCCATGATGGCTTCTGGTAGGGCTTTAGCAATGGCTTCCATGCCAGCTAAGGCACACGATGTGCGCAAGGTGATTTCCAATACACGGATGCCGCCTTCCAATAAGGCACTGGCCATGGGCACGGCATCTTCCACACGGTTGATGACGATGACAGGAATAACGGGGCCGTAATTGGCTAAATCTAATGTGTTCATGTTTTTACCTAATTAATAAATGATCTAAATTTTAGTTACTTGGAAAAATAAAAATGGCCATGCAAGACTAGGCGCGAGTAAAAAATTTAGCGCCGCCATTTTTACTTTTCTAAAGCCAGGTGATGGCGCCCTCTTCAGCCGACAACACATTCTTACGCATGCCGCCAAACAACTCACGGCCAAAGCCATGCGCATTATTGTGCCGTTTGCTATCGGACAACTCGGCCACTTCACGCTCGGCCCACTCGTCTTCATCCACTAGCACGTTGACCATGCCTACCGTGGCATTCAAACGTATGATGTCGCCGTCACGCACCTTGGCTAGAGGCCCACCGGCTGAGGCTTCTGGGCTCAAATGGATGGCCGCCGGAATTTTACCGGAGGCGCCACTCATGCGGCCGTCGGTCACGATTGCTACCCTAAAGCCTTTGTTTTGCAACACGGCTAAAGGCGGGGTTAATTTATGCAACTCCGGCATGCCATTGGCTTTAGGCCCTTGGAAACGCACCACCGCAATGAAGTCTTTTTCCAACTCACCACGATCAAACGCAGCCAATAATTCTTCTTGGGCATCAAACACAATAGCCGGCGCTTCAATGATGTGGCGATCGGCTGGCACAGCAGAAATTTTAATCACGCTGCGGCCCAAATTGCCTTTAAGCAAACGCAAGCCGCCTGACTCATCAAACGGCGCCGCCGCCGTGCGGACTATGCTGTCGTCTGGGCTTTCTTTTGGCAAATCGCGCCACACCAATTGCTCGTTTTCTTTGACCGGCTCTTTGCCGTAATCGCGCAAGCCACCGTGTGCGATGGTTAAGACATCAGGGAACATATAGCCCGCGTCTATCAATTCACGGATAACAAAAGCTGGGCCACCGGCATCTTGGAATTGGTTCACGTCGGCTTTACCGTTAGGGTAAACGCTGGCCAATAGCGGCGTGGTTTTAGCCAAGTGGTAGAAGTCTGTCCAATCGATCATGATGCCGGCCGCGCGGGCAATCGCCACCCAATGGATCAAATGGTTGGTGGAGCCACCGGTGGCCAACAAGGCTACCATGGCATTGACGATCACGTGCTCATCGACCAAGCGACCGATAGGCGTGAACTGTTCTTTTTTGGTTTTAGCTAACACCATCTTCACCGCTTCACGCGTCAACAATTCGCGCATGCCGTCATGCGGGTGGATGAAGGCTGAACCTGGCACATGCAAGCCCATGGCTTCCATCAACATTTGATTGCTGTTGGCCGTGCCATAAAAAGTACAGGTGCCAGCGCCGTGGTAAGCCGCCGATTCGGACGCCAATAATTCTTTGCGGGTGACTTTGCCTTGTGCATACTGCTCGCGCACTTTGGATTTGGCGGTGTTATCGATACCGGTGCTCATCGGGCCAGCTGGCACAAACACGCATGGCAAATGACCGAACTGCAAGGCGCCGATTAATAAACCGGGCACGATCTTGTCGCACACACCTAATAACAATGCCGCGTCGAACACGTCGTGTGACAAGGCAATCGCGGTACTCATGGCTATGGTGTCGCGGCTAAATAAGGATAACTCCATACCAGGCTCACCTTGCGTGATGCCGTCGCACATGGCCGGCACGCCACCGGCCACTTGCACCGTGGCACCGTGCTTAGACGCTTCATGGCGGATGATGTCTGGGTAATTCACATAAGGTTGATGCGCTGAAAGCATCTCATTGTAGGCCGTGACGATACCGATGTTAGGTGCCTTCTCGACCACCACGCGCAATTTATCGTTAGCCGGCATGGCAGCAAACGCGTGCGCCACGTTAGCGCAACCTAAGCGATCGGCCCCGCGTTCGCGATTGACGATATCGTCTATGCGATTCAAGTAAGCCGTACGAGTCGGCCGACTTTTTTCTATGATACGCTCGGTAACTTCTATATGAGATTGCTTCATTTTGTATAAGACCATAAGGATGATTAACTGCCTCAATTATCCTCAATGCAGGCCTTATCGTCAAACGAATGATGGCCTGACGGCCAGAAAACCGCATGCCGACCGGCGCATTTAAGAAACGCCATGCATCAATCCAGACTCCGCTATAATCCGATTATGCGTTTTATAAGTTTCAATTTCTTGCGATTACTGCTGACGGCCTTTGCCTTATTGCCCCTTCCGGTTGTGCACGGCTTGGGCAAGTTATTGGGCTGGCTGGGCTCGGCTTTGTCGCTGCAACACGCGCGCATCAGTGCCGACAATTTACACTCCAGTGGCATCTACCCCAACCCGGCTGAATTTAAACAAGCCGCGCGCCTTAGCATAGGCGAGTCGGGCAAAGCCCTGCTTGAAAGCCTGGCCATCTGGCTACGCAGCGATCAACGTCAAGCCGCCTTAGTGAAAAACTTTGATGGCTGGGAACACATAGAACAAGGCTTGGCCAGTGGCAAAGGGCTGATATTCCTTAGCCCGCACATAGGCTGTTTTGAAATCACCTCTTTATACGTGGCCAACCGCTTCCCCATCACCGTCCTCTACCGCAGCCCGCGCCATGCTTGGATGCTACCCATCATGAATTGGGGCCGACAACGCGGCCAAATTAGCTTGGTGCAAGCCAATGCCCAAGGCGTTAAACATTTATTAAAAGCCCTGCAACGCGGTGAAGCCATAGGCATCTTACCCGATCAAGCGCCGCAAGAAGGCGAAGGCGAATGGGCGCCGTTTTTTGGCCGGCCGGCTTACACCATGACCCTGGCTTCGAAATTGGCCAAAACCACGGGCGCGCAAGTGCTCATGGTGTTTGGTGAACGCTTAGCTTATGGACGAGGCTACACCATCCACGTGCGGCCAATTGCCGACGGTGGCATAGACACCCCTAGCCTGCTCAATAGCGAAATTGAGCGGACCATATTGCAATGCCCCAGCCAATACCTATGGGGCTACGACCGCTACAAAGCCCGCGACTAATCAGCCGCTTGGCCAAATAGCCTTGGGCAAAACTGCCCGTCTTTTTCTAAACCTCAAAAAAATAATTAAAAAAATTAGCTTTTCTCGCTTGAGATTTTGCCGGCCATCCCCATTGATGACGCATTGCAATAAATTTACAGGACCCCTTCATGACTGAAAACGTAAACGACAACCCTACAACGCAAGCCGACGAGGACACGCTAGCCAACCCCGTTGCAGCCAGCCCTGAAGAACGCATTGCTGAATTGGAAGCGCAATTGGCAGAAGCGCAAGCGGCCGTGCTCTACACCAAAGCCGAAGGCGAAAACATCCGCCGCCGCGCCATGGACGACATAGAAAAAGCCCGCAAATTTGCCTTAGAAAAATTCTCCAATGAGTTGTTAGCGGTTAAAGACAGTTTGGATGCGGCTTTGCTAATTGAAGCGACCGAAGTGCAAAGCTATAAAGACGGCGTGGACCTCACCGCCAAGCAACTGGCTTCAGTATTCGATAAATTCAATATCGCCGAAATCAACCCAGTGGGTGAAAAATTCGATCCAAACAAACACCAGGCCATCAGCATGTTGGAAAACAGCGGCGAACCGAATACCGTCACCAGCGTATTGCAAAAAGGCTACACCCTAAACGACCGCGTGTTACGCCCGGCCTTGGTGATGGTGGCTAAATAAAAAATAAACACTTGAAATAATTGCAACAGACCTCATTGTTAGTGCATCAGTAAATTCGCCACCTAACAGCAACACGATAAACAGGGCTCAGCCTCGGTTAATTGGCGTTCATTAGTGGTTAAACATAATTAATAAAAGGAAATAAAAAAGATGGCAAAAATCATTGGTATAGACTTAGGCACCACCAACTCATGCGTGGCTGTAATGGAAGGCGGCAAACCACGCGTGATTGAAAACTCCGAAGGCACACGCACCACGCCTTCTATTATTGCTTACCAAGAAGACGGTGAAATCCTAGCCGGTGCACCGGCTAAACGCCAAGCGGTGACCAACCCTAAAAACACCTTGTACGCGGTTAAGCGTTTAATCGGCCGCCGTTTTGACGAAAAAGAAGTGCAAAAAGACATAGGTTTAATGCCCTACAGCATTGCCAAAGCCGACAACGGCGACGCATGGGTAGAAGTGCGCGGCGTGAAAATGGCGCCACCACAAATTTCTGCTGAAGTGTTACGCAAAATGAAAAAAACCGCCGAAGATTACCTAGGCGAAGAAGTGACCGAAGCGGTGATTACCGTGCCGGCTTACTTTAACGACAGTCAACGTCAAGCCACCAAAGACGCAGGCCGCATCGCCGGTTTGGATGTAAAACGCATCATCAACGAACCGACTGCAGCGGCTTTGGCATTTGGTTTAGACAAACAAGAAGGCGATCGCAAAATTGCCGTATACGACTTGGGCGGCGGTACCTTTGACGTGTCCATTATTGAAATTTCTAGCATCGATGGCGAACACCAATTTGAAGTGTTGTCGACCAACGGTGACACCTTCTTAGGTGGCGAAGACTTCGACAACCGTTTAATTGACTTCTTGGCCGACGAGTTCAAGAAAGAAAATAACGGCATGGATTTGCGCAACGACTTATTGGCTAAACAACGCTTAAAAGAAGCGGCGGAAAAAGCCAAAATTGAATTGTCTGGCGCCACCCAAACCGAAGTGAATTTACCTTACATCACGGCCGATGCCACTGGTCCTAAACACTTGGTGGTGAAAATCACCAGAGCCAAACTGGAATCCTTGGTGGAAGACTTGATCGAGCGCACCATGGCGCCATGCCGCACGGCGATTAAAGACGCCGGCGTGTCCATAGACGACATCACCGACGTGATCTTGGTTGGCGGTCAAAGCCGCATGCCTAAAGTGCAAGAAAAAGTAAAAGAAATCTTTGGTAAAGAACCGCGTAAAGACGTCAACCCAGATGAAGCCGTGGCCGTCGGCGCTGCAATTCAAGGTGGCGTATTACAAGGCGACGTGAAAGACGTGTTGTTATTAGACGTGACGCCATTGTCATTGGGTATCGAGACCTTGGGCGGCGTGATGACGAAAGTGATCAAGAAAAACACCACGATTCCTACCAAGGCATCGCAAACTTTCTCGACTGCTGACGACAACCAAAATGCCGTGACCATACAAGTGTTGCAAGGTGAACGTGAGAAAGCCGCGGCCAACAAATCATTGGGCCAATTTAATTTAAGCGACATTCCACCTGCACCACGTGGCATCCCGCAAATTGAAGTGACCTTTGACATCGACGCTAACGGCATTTTGCACGTGAGCGCCAAGGACAAAGCCACCGGTAAAGAAAATAAAATCACCATCAAAGCCAACAGCGGTCTTAGCGAAGCCGAGATTCAGCAAATGGAAGAAGATGCCGTTAAATACGCAGACGAAGATAAGAAATACCGTGAGTTGGTCGATGCACGCAATGCCGCTGACGGCATGGTGCACTCCGTGAAAAAATCCTTAAGTGAGCACGGTGATAAATTGGACGCGGCAGAAAAAGAAGCGATAGAAGCGGCCATTAAAGACGTGGAAGAAGTCTTGCAATCCGACGACAAAGACGCGATTGAAGCCAAAACCACGGCCTTAACGGAAGCCTCACAAAAATTAGGCGAAAAGGTCTACGCTGAGCAACAAGCCCAAGCTAACACCGAATCGGCACAACAAGCAGAAGGCGAAAAAACCGTCGATGGCGACGTGGTGGACGCGGAGTTTGAAGAAGTGAAAAAAGACTAAAAAGTCTTAGTGAGTAAGCGGACACGAGTCGTTAGCACCGGGATTAAGGTGCTAACGACTTTTTCGCAACTCACTCAGGACTGCCGACTAACGAGCAACCACTAGCGACTAAAAAATGGCAACTAAACGAGATTATTACGAAGTACTGGGCGTTAACAAAGACGCCAGCGCAGAGGAAATCAAAAAGTCTTATCGCAAATTAGCGATGAAGCACCACCCTGACCGCAACCCGGATAACCCGAAAGCCGAAGAGAACTTCAAGGAAGCCAAAGAAGCCTACGAAATGCTCAGCGACGATCAAAAACGCGCCGCATACGATCAATACGGTCACGCTGGCGTAGAGCAAGGGGCAGGTGCAGGCGGCTTTGGTGGCGCCGGTTTTGGCGATGCCTTTGGCGACATCTTTGGTGATATTTTTGGTGGCGGTCGCTCAGGCGGGCAAGGCAATAAAGTCTACCGTGGTGCCGATTTGCGCTACAACATGGAAGTGTCTTTAGAAGACGCGGCTAAGGGCACGGAAACTAAAATCCGCATCCCGGTGCAATCCACTTGTGAAACCTGCAATGGCTCAGGCGCACGCCCTGGCACGCAACCGGTGAGCTGCACTACCTGTGGCGGCCACGGCCAAGTGCGCATGCAACAAGGCTTTTTCTCGGTACAACAAACCTGCCCTAAATGCCACGGCAGCGGCAAAATGGTTAAAGACCCTTGCCCAACTTGCCATGGCGCAGGCCGCACCAAGCAGAACAAAACCTTGTCGGTCAAAATCCCAGCTGGCGTAGACGAAGGCGACAGAATACGCTTGAGTGGTGAAGGCGAAGCCGGCGTGAATGGCGGGCCTACCGGTGATTTATACGTGGTCATCCACCTCAAAGAACACGCCATTTTCCAACGCGAAGGCGGCAATTTGCATTGTGAAATGCCTATTAGTTTCAGCACCGCAGCCTTAGGCGGCGAAATTGAAGTGCCAACTTTGGACGGCTCGGCCAAAATGAAAATTCCAGCTGAAACCCAAACCGGCGCGGTCTTTAGATTGCGCGGCAAAGGCATCAAACCCTTGCGTCAATCCGAACACGGCGATTTGATGGTGCACGTGGTGGTGGAAACCCCAGTCAAATTAACTGAAAAGCAGAAAGACTTATTACGTGAATTTGAAACCAGCACCCAAGCGGATTCGGGTAAACACAGCCCACGCAATAAATCTTGGATGAATAAGGTTAAAGATTTTTTTGATTAATGTTTAAAACGCTCAAATAAAAAACCCAATCCACCACAGAGGCACAAAGACACAGAGAACGGCAAAATCTTTAACCCTTTATTGATTTAATTGTGTTTATCGGCACGAACTTTTCTGAGCAGAATTAAAAAATAGATTTCCGCTTGTGCGGAAACGACTGAATAGCATGAATTTCTCTGTGTCTCCGTGCCTCTGTGGTGAGCTGTTTTTAGCCGGCTAATCGACTGGCAATGGCGCGCAATTCTTCCGCCGCATCGGCATATTGCTCATAGCGATGGTCAGTCGTTTTGGCATACCAATACTCGCTGTTCCACTTATCCCCTTCCATCTTATGCAGCACCGCATGCAACCAACAGGCTAAGGGGTCTTGGTATTGCTGCGCCAATTCATGGGCGCCATGCCACTCATCGGCCATGGCTAAGTGCACCGCTTTGAGTAGCTTGTCACGCAAAATAGGCGACCTTTTTATCTCTGGGTAATTTTTTGAGCTGCGCTTCGGCCACGCTGGCGGCCGATCGGTCTTGATAAGCCAAGCTGGCTAGGATTCTAACGGGTGGGTTGGCGCGGGTATACTTGGCGCCCTTGCCGGCTAGGTGTGCGGCATAGCGGGCGTCCAGGTCATTGGTGATGCCAGCGTAATACGCGCCGTTCTTGCATTCTAAAAGGTATAAGACCCAGCCGCCATCCATGTTTAATAGGTGCCGGCTTGGATGAATTCCACCTTATAGCCATCCGGGTCTTCCACAAAAGCAATCACGGTGGTGCCGTGCATCATGGGGCCGGCTTCACGCACCACCTTGCCGCCGGCTTTGCGCACGGCTTCGCAAGCCTGGGCTGCATCATCCACTTCCAAGGCAATGTGACCGTAGGCTTTGCCCATGTCGTAACTTTCCACGCCGTAGTTGTAGGTAAGCTCTATAACCGTGTGGTGGGCTTCATCACCGTAGCCGACAAAAGCCAGGCTGAATTTACCGTCGGGAAAGTCGTGTTGTCGTAGCACTTTCATGCCTAACACTTGCGTATAAAAAGCAATGGAGCGCTCCATATTACCTACACGGAGCATGGTATGTAGCATGCGCATAATCGTATCCTATGGGTTAAGAGGCGGCTTTGTAGCGGTTAATTGCCGGTATTTTTCGAGCAATTGCTCCTTCGTTTCCACCACCTCTGGGTTGAATGGAATGCAATCGATAGGGCAGACTTCTTGGCATTGCGGCTTGTCGTAGTGCCCCACGCATTCGGTGCACAAATTCGGGTTAATCTCGTAGATCACTTCACCCTGAAAGATGGCGCTATTCGGGCAAGCAGGCTCGCAGACGTCGCAATTAATGCACTCATCGGTAATCATTAAAGCCAAAATCAGTTTCCTAATTTTTGCTTAATCGCGTCGTTCACGGTTTGCGATAAGAAGGCTTGCACGTCGCCACCCAGTACCGCGACTTCGCGCACCAAGCTCGATGAAATAAACATGAACTGTTCCGATGGCGTTAAGAACAAGGTTTCAAATTGCGGGTAGAGCTTGCGGTTCATGCCGGCCAATTGAAATTCGTATTCAAAATCCGATGCCGCACGCAAGCCGCGTATGACCATTTTTGCACCTTGGTCTTGCACAAACTGCATGAGCAAACCGCTGAAACCCATCACCTTAATATTGGCCGCGTGACTGAACACGCCTTGCGCCATGGCAACGCGTTCTTGCAAGCTGAATAAGGTGTTTTTATTGGTGCTGTCGGCCACGGCCACGATCACCTCATCGAACAAATCGGCGGCGCGGCGAACCACGTCTTCGTGGCCCAAGGTAATGGGATCAAAGGTGCCGGGGTAGATTGCAATGCGATTTTTAGCCATGGTGCCACCTATTCAATTTTGGCTAATTTTAACAGATGATAAAAAACATTACCCGCTTTGCTTTGTTTGAGCACTTGCCAACCGGCTAAAAATGGCTGACTGTCGCCCTGCTGGGCTTCATCTAAAGCAAACTCGGCTTCCACATACAGCCTGCCATCGGCATGCAAACAGCTCGCCAATTGCGGCATGACTTGGGCTAACCAAGCTTTGTTGTAGGGTGGATCGAGGAAAATGAGTTGGTATTGCTGGCTGTTCTGCGCTAAAAACTGCAAGGCATCTTGTTGCACGATGTTGGCAGCAGTGGCATTTAACATGGCTTTATTAGCGTGCAAGGCAGCGCAGGCGGTGCTTGCTTTTTCCACCATGGTGACCGCTGTAGCACCACGAGACAAAGCTTCGAAGCCCATCACGCCGGTGCCGGCAAACAAGTCCAAACAGCGCAGCCCAGTTAAATCTTGGCCCAACCAATTGAATAGGGTTTGCCTCACGCGCTCAGGCGTGGGCCGCAGGCCTTCTGCATCCGGAAATTTAATTAGACGGCTACGCCAAGTACCCGCGTTGATGCGTAACGTATTGAGTTGTTTTGCTGCTGATTTTGCCACTGCCCGATTCCAGCCCCACTAAAGCGATTAGCAAGATCGCTCCTGCACGGGGCTGATATTACTGAGTATTGGGCGCGCCCACAATCACCGTGACAAAATTTTCTGGTTTCAAACGGCGATTAAAGGCATCTTTAATCTGTGCCGCCGTCACCGCGGCCACTTTGCTGTTGTACTCGTCTAGGTAATTAAGCGGCAATTTATAAAAACCGATCACCGCTAGGTAATCCAAAATTTTGCTGTTGCTGTCTATGCGCATGGGGAAGCCACCAATCACGTTGGCCTTGGCCGCTTTTAATTCGGCATCCGTCACGCCCTTGTCCAAGAAGTCTGCCAAGGTCGCCCTCACAATTTTCAAGGCCTCGTCGGCTTGCTCTTTCTTGGTTTGCAAACCGATCTGGAAGGTACCCACTTCGGCCATGGGCATAAAGTAGCTGTAGACGCTGTAAACCAAACCGCGTTTTTCCCGCACTTCTTCCGTCAAGCGAGATACAAAGCCGCCGCCGCCCAACACATAATTCCCCAAGTACAAGGGAAAGAGATCGGGGTCGCCGCGTTTAATGCCAGGGTAGCCCAATAATATGTGCGATTGCGATGCAGGATGCGCGATGCGTTGCGTCACTGGGGCCTTGGGGTAAGTGACTTGGGCGATGGCCGGATTGGCTGGGCCTTTGGGCAAACCACTGGCCATGCTTTCGGCTATGGCCTCGGCTTGCGCGCGACTCAAATCGCCCATCATGGCAATCACGGCACCGTTAGCGCGGTAATACTGTTGGTAAAAAGCCTGCAAGTCGGCCACGCTCAATTTGGCCACCGTGGCTATTTCACCGCTTTCATCCAAACTGTAAGGGTGGCTGCCATACAAGGCCGTCATGAAAGCTCTGTTAACCATGCCCTCGGGTTGGGTAGCCGATTCTTCCAAGCCAGAAATAATGCGGGCTTTTTCTCTAGCTAAAACCGACGATGGGAAATCCGGTTTTTGTAAAATTTTACCGAACACGTCCAGCGCTTGTTTTTGCTCGCGCTCACTGCTTAAGGTGCGCAGTTTTAGCGCCGCCCTATCGCCATCGAATTCGCCGCCTAGCACCGCACCAATGTCTGCCAATTTGTTAGCGATCACTTCGTCGTTCATGCCGGCTGCGCCTAAAGTCATCATGTAGCGAGTAATGCCCGCTAGGCCGGATTTTTCTGCCGCATCTCTAGCACTGCCCGCAGCAAAATTGACACTCAAATCGACGATGGGCAAATCGTGGTTTTCCACGAAATACACCTCGGCACCGCTACTGGTTTGCCAGTGTTGAATGTTAACGGCCGCTTGCGCACTGAGCGCACTGATTAACATGGCCGCACTCAGCAGCCCGCGTGTTACTAGGTTCTTTAAAGTCATGATTTACTTACCTTCATTAATTCACGGTTGCCCTTGTTTATTGGTTTAATGCACATGCGGCTTGCCTTTAGGCTTGGCATTCGGGTCCATGGGTTGCGGGTCCAAAGTGGCTATGGTTAAGTTGTCCGCATTAAGGTATTGCTTGGCCACCGCTTGCACTTGCTCGGCCGTGACCGCGCGCAATTTGGCTGGGTATTGGTCTAAGATTTTCCAGGAAAAGCCTATGCTCTCCACCGTGCCGATCTGCATGGCTTGGTAGAACATGGAATCGCGCTGGTAGACATCAGCGGCAATCACCGCGGCTTTTACTCTATCCAACTCTTCGACGCTGACGCCAGACTGTTTGATTTTTTCAATTTGCTGCAGCAAGGCGGCTTCCAACTCACGCACGGTTTTGCCTTCGCTAGGCGTGCCGTCTAACTCAAACAAACTTTGCCTACCGCGCGACATGATGTCGTAACCGGCGCTCACGTCCACGGCCAATTGGCTGTCACGCACCAAGCTTTGGTTTAAGCGCGCTGCTGGATTGCCACTTAGCACACCAGCCAACACTTCCAAGGCATAGGGTTGCCAATCTTTATCCACCTCTTGCAAAGACGGCACGTGGAAGCCCATCAACAAATACGCTTGCTTGGCCGGCGCTTTCACCACCACGCGGCGTTCGCCCAATTGCGCAGGCTCGACTTGCGGTTTGCGCACCGGCAATTTTTTGGCACTTAATTTACCAAAATGCTGCTTGGCTAATTTATACACCTCTTGCGCTTGCACGTCGCCCACCACCACCACGGTGGCATTGTTGGGCGCATACCAAAGGTCGTACCATTCGCGCGCGTCTTCAAAGCTCATGTTTTCTAGATCGTTCATGAAGCCTATGACTGGCCGTGAGTATGGGTGAGCACGGTAAACCGCACCTTGAAAAGCCTCGTTCACCAAGGATTGCGGCTTATCGTCAGTTCGCCAACGGCGCTCTTCCATCACCACCTTAATTTCTTTGTCGAACTCTTCTTTGGTCAATTGCAAATTGGCCATGCGGTCGGCTTCCAATTCGAAAGCCAAGGCTAAATTGGATTTTTCCAATTGCTGAAAATAGCAGGTGTAATCGCTGCTGGTAAAGGCATTTTCTTTACCGCCGGCAGCGGCAATCAAGCGAGAGAATTGGCCGGCTTTGACTTTCTTGGTGCCCTTAAACATCATGTGTTCCAAGACATGGGCCACGCCGGTTTTACCGTTAACTTCGTCTATGCTGCCGGCCTTGTACCAAACCTGCGACACCACCACCGGCGAACGGTGGTCTTCTTGGACGATGAGCTTTAAGCCATTGTCTAACTTAAATTCTTGCACGTTGGCCGCCCAACTGCTGATAGGCAAGACCAACAATAATATCCATGCACTTTTAATTCGCACTGTGTGTTTCTCCTGTGTTGCATTAGCGCTCTAATCTAAGCAGCCCAAATTATAACGTGGGCCTATCTTTAACTGCCTGTTCATTTTTACTAGCGGTTTTCTGACCAACGCTAGTTCGCCTAAGTTCAAAGCACTTTTAGCCCGTATGTAAGTACGGAATTGAACAAAGTATTTTCACTTATTTAAATTGCTTGTTAAAGTAGCGCCTCACAAAAAAACATCCATAGAGATAGCACCATGAATTTAATGAAACCCTTGTTAACCCTAAGCCTCTTGACTGCCGCAGCTAACGCATCGGCCACCGACGGATATTTTGCGCACGGTTACGGCGTCAAATCACAAGGCATGGGTGGCGTGGGCATAGCCTTGCCACAAGATGCCATCGCCGCCGCCAGCAACCCAGCCGGCATGGGCTTGATAGGAGACAGAATGGACGTGGGCATGACTTGGTTCAGGCCGCAACGCCAAAGCGAAATCACCGGCAATGCGGGTGGTTCTGCGGTAAATGGCATTTACCAAGCCAACGATAAGGAAAATTTCTTTATTCCGGAATTTGGCTACAACCGCCAAATTAACCCGGAAGCCACATTAGGCGTCAGCGTTTACGGTAACGGCGGCATGAACACCGATTACAGCAGGGCCGTGCCCTTACTGGGCACCAGTCCAGCCGGCATCGACTTAATACAGCTGTTTGTGGCACCGACTGCCACATGGAAAGTAACGCCTAACAACACCCTAGGTGTCACGCTTAATTTGGCTTATCAACGCTTTAAAGCTACCGGTTTGGAAAATTTTGCCGCTCCGTCGCCAAATAACTATTCAACTTCCTATACAAATGTTACCAACAATGGTTACGACAGCTCTTACGGCGCCGGCCTACACCTAGGCTGGATAGGTCAACTGAATGAGGCAGTCAGCTTGGGGGCTACTTACCAAACTAAAACCTACATGAGTAAGTTTGATAAATACAGCGGCTTGTTTGCCGAACAAGGTGACTTTGACATTCCTTCCAGCTACGGACTGGGTTTGGCCATAAAAGCGACGCCGGCATTGACCTTAGCCGGCGACGTGCAACGCATTAATTACAGCAAAGTGGCATCCGTTGGCAATGCGTCATTGAGCAATTTAGGCAATGGATTGGGCGCAGACAACGGCGCCGGCTTCGGTTGGAAAAACGTCACGGCGATTAAACTGGGGGCCAGCTACGCCTTCAACAATGCCTTAACCGTGCGCACTGGCTACAACCACAGCAGCCAACCGATACGCAGCAACGAAACCCTGTTCAACATCCTCGCGCCTGGCGTGGTGCAAGACCACCTGACTTTCGGCGCCAGCTGGACCTTGAGTAATCAAGCCGAACTCTCACTGGCCTACATGCACGCCTTTGAACAATCGGTGCATGGAAGCGGATCGGTTATTCCAGGATCAGCACCTTCCGGCTTTGGCGGTGGTGAAGTTAATTTAAACATGCACCAAGACTCATTGGGCATTGCTTACGGCTGGAAGCTATAAAGCCCAGACTATTTTTGACGCGCTAGCGGGCCCTTGCAAAAAATTAAGCTAAAATACCAGCCATGTTTGATTTTTTCAAAAAGAGCAAAACACCCGATCCAGCGCCAGTCGCAGCCGATACTGCGGCCCCTCAAGCGGACGCAGCGACTGGATCTGCATCAGCCACACAGCCCAGCACCTCGTGGGCCGAACGCCTTAAAACCAGCCTAAGCAAAACCCGCAAACAACTCGGCAACCAATTGGCCGGGCTATTTGGTGGCGGCAAAATTGACGCCGAGGTCTACGAGGAATTAGAGACCATACTGCTGACTTCAGACGTGGGTGTGAACGCCACCAAGAATCTACTGAACGACATCAAAAACCGCGTTAAAGCGCAAAACTTAGACGACACCGTGCAACTAAAAGCGGCGCTTAAAGCAGCCCTGTCGGATTTGCTCACGCCCTTGCAACAACCCTTAGTCACGACCGAGCATCAACCTTTCGTTATCATGCTGGCCGGCGTCAACGGTGCCGGCAAAACAACCAGCATAGGCAAGCTGGCCCACGCTTTTCAAGCACAAGGCAAATCGGTGCTGATCGCCGCCGGCGACACATTTAGAGCCGCCGCACGCGAGCAATTGCAAGTGTGGGGCGAACGCAACAACGTGCACGTGGTAGCGCAATCCAGCGGCGATGCCGCAGCGGTAATGTTCGATGCCATCAATTCCGCCATCGCCAAAAAAATCGACATCGTCTTGGCCGACACGGCCGGTCGCTTGCCCACGCAAATGCATTTAATGGACGAAATTGCCAAAGTAAAACGCGTCATGGCTAAAAGCTTGCCCGGTGCGCCACACGAAGTATTACTAGTATTGGACGCCAACACCGGCCAAAACGCCGTGTCACAAGTTAAAGCCTTTGACGATGCCTTGGGTGTCACCGGCTTGGTCTTAAGCAAATTGGACGGCACCGCTAAGGGCGGCGTCATTGCAGCGATTGCTGAAGCGCGACCCATCCCCATCCGCTTTATTGGCATAGGCGAAGCGATAGACGATTTGCGTCCGTTTGTAGCCAGCGAATTCATCGATGCCATGCTCGATTAAGCCGACTTTAGCGCTATAATTCTTCCATGATTAAATTCGACCACGTCACCAAACGTTACCCCGGCAGCAACGAAGCCTTAAGCCAAGTGAGCTTTGATATCGAAGCCGGCGAGTTGGTGTTTGTAACCGGTCACTCGGGCGCCGGCAAAAGTACCTTGCTCAAGTTGATTGCCGCCATTGAGCGCCCTACCAGCGGCACGGTATTAATCGCCAATCAAAACATCAGCCAACTAAAAGCCGCCGCCATTCCCTATATGCGCCGCCGCTTTGGCTTGATCTTTCAAGACCACAAATTACTCTACGATCGCAATTGCTTTGAGAACGTCATCTTGCCTTTGCACATCAATGGCATCACTGGCTTGGACGCCGCCAAGCGCGTGCGCGCCGCATTGGATAAAGTCGGCTTATTGCATAAAGAAAAAGCCATGCCCATCACCCTATCCGGCGGTGAGCAACAACGCTTGGCGATTGCGCGCGCCGTGGTCAGCCGCCCATCCATTTTGATTGCCGACGAACCTACCGGCAATTTGGATTCCAGTTACGCGGCCGACATCATGGGCATCTTCCAAGATTTCAATCAAGTCGGCGTGACAGTCATCGTTGCCACCCACGATGCACGCGGCATGTCGGCGACACAAAATCGCGTGCTGCACCTAGACCACGGTAGCTTGGCCGTATCCAATTCAGTTGAAAGCGTGAACGCATAATGAACTGGCTCAATCAACACCTGCAAGCGTTTAAATTGGTGCTGTCGCGCATGGACAGCAACAAGCTATCGACCTTTATGATCAGCTTGGTGATTGCCGTGGCCATGGCCATCCCCGGTGTGTTTTACTTAGGCGTGGAGCACTTATCCAAACTAAGCAACCACATGCAAAATGAAACCGAGATCAGTCTGTTTGTAAAACTAGACGAACCGGCTAGCACCTTAACGGCAATCGACGCCGCCTTAAAAAGCAACCCCGCCATCCAGACTTACACCTTGGTCACCAAGGCAGATGCCTGGGAAGACTTAAAAGCCAAAGCCGCATCGAGCAAAATCAGCAGCGAAGTGCAAAACCTAGAACAAAATCCGCTACCGGATGCCTTTTTCATTCAAGCCAAATCGGCTGATGCGGTCGCACTCACCACCTTAAGGGATGAGCTGCAAGCGCTGCCTGGTGTCGAGCAAGCCTTATTGAATGCCGAGTGGGCCAAACGCTTGTCCAGCATATTGGCCTTGGGCACCAAAATTATCGCCTTCATTGCCGCATTGTTGGCATTGGCCTTATTGGTCATCATAGGCAACACCGTGCGCATGCAAATCCTCACGCAAAAAGACGAAATCGTGGTCAGCAAATTGATAGGCGCTACCACCAACTTTATCCGCACGCCGTTTCTTTATGCCGGCATGGTCTACGGCTTATTTGGCGGCCTGCTATCCATGGCCATGCTAATGTTCATCGTGCAACTGTATAACCAATCGGTCGCGCAACTGTCGCAGCTTTACAGCAACGACTTCAGCTTGGCTTGGTTCAACCCACCGCTTTACCTAGGCATCATCTTGCTGTCCATCTTCATCGGTTGGCTGGGTTCTTTCCTGTCCGTCAGCCGCGCCATTGCGGCCATCAAAATAGACTAGTTTCCCGCCACGCTTGCCGTGAACTATTTAGCCTCTAGCACTCTCTTATACAGAGTGCTAAAATAGCATTAATCGGAGGACTAATTTTAAATGACCACTGCCTTATTACCCGTGTTAACTGCCAGTGATAGCCTAGAGCACTACTCTAGAGCCATCAAGGCTTACCCTATTCTGTCCGCAGAAGAGGAATACGCGCTGGCCGTCAAATTTAGAAAAGAAAACGACTTAGAAGCCGCGCGTCAATTAATTGTCTCGCACCTACGCTTGGTCGCCAGCATCGCCCGTGGCTACAACGGTTACGGCTTGCCGCAAGCAGACTTAATTCAAGAAGGCAACATCGGCCTGATGAAGGCGGTAAAACGCTTTGACCCAGAACGCGGAGTGCGCTTGGTGTCCTTTGCCATGCATTGGATTAAAGCGGAGATACACGAATACATCGTGCGCAATTGGCGCTTGGTTAAAATCGCCACCACCAAAGCGCAACGCAAACTATTCTTTAACCTACGCAGCATGAAGCCTGGCCATAACAGCCTGCAAAGCAGCGAAGTCGAGCACATCGCCCAGACCTTGAACGTCAAAGCGGAAGAAGTGCGGGAAATGGAAGCGCGCCTTAACGGCCACGAAATCGCTTTAGAATCCAGTGCAGATGACGACGAAGATGGCCACTACAGCCCCATTGCCTATTTGCAAGACGAGCGCTTAGAGCCACTGGCCGCCATGCAAGCCAAACAAACCGAAGCGTTTGAAAGCAACGGTTTGAGCCATGCCTTGCAACACTTGGATGAGCGTAGCCGTCGCGTAGTGGAATCACGTTGGTTGCAAGACGATGGCGGCAAAACCTTGCACGAACTGGCCGCCGAGTTTGGTGTGTCCGCAGAGCGCATACGCCAAATCGAGCAAAAAGCCATGCAAAAAATTAAAAGCTCCATGCTGGCTTACCAAGCCTAAGTTGGCTGACTTGAGAAAAAAGGCTGCCTGCGCAGCCTTTTTTATTGGCGCATCGTTTTATTGTCGGCCTGAAGCCCGACCTACAAGCTAAGAATCATATTTTCATGTAGGTCGGCCTTAAGGCCGACATGGCCATTTATAAGCCAGAAAAAGACCCTTTTTTTATTGGCGAAATGGGTTTTGTAGGAGCGATCTTTAGATCGCGAACAGCAATTTGGCCACCTAGCCTTCGCGATCTAAAGATCGCTCCTACAAAAAGATCGCTCCTAGATAAGGACCACGCCGGAACGAATCAGTCAGCCTATTGATGTCGCTGCCACGCCGTTCTGTTATCATCTTATTTTACAAACAATTGACCCGCGCATGAGCAAGCCTAGCCCTAGACCGACCGACATAAAACTGCACCAAGCCTCGCGTTTATTGGAAATAAAATTCGATGACCAGACCGAGTGCATGTTGTCTTGCGAATTTTTACGCGTCCACTCGCCCTCCGCTGAAGTCAAAGGCCACGGTCCCGGCCAAGAAGTGCTGCAAACCGGTAAAGAGCAGGTCAACATCAGCCAAATCGAAGCGGTAGGCAATTACGCGGTCAAACTGGTGTTCAGCGACGGCCACGATACCGGCTTGTATTCATGGGATTACCTATACGAACTGGCGCGCAACTACGAAGCCTTGTGGTTGGAGTACTTAGGTAAACTAAGTGTGGCCGGCTTGAGTCGAAGCGAATAAGCGAGGGACACATGTCAAACGAACAATCCACCCATTTTGGTTTTAAAACCGTGGCCGAAGGCGAAAAAGCCAAGAAAGTCGGCGAGGTCTTCCATTCCGTCGCCAGCAAATACGACTTGATGAACGACGTTATGTCAGCCGGTCTGCACCGCACCTGGAAACGCTTTGCCGTGGAAATCAGCGGCGTTAAAGCCGGCGACACGGTATTAGACATTGCCGGCGGCAGCGGCGATTTATCCAAACTGTTCGCGCAAAAAGTCGGGGCCAGCGGCCGCGTTATCCTAACCGACATCAACGCCTCCATGCTCAGCGTCGGCCGTGACCGCATGTTGGACGCCGGCCTAAACGTCCCGACCTTGCAATGCGACGCAGAAAAATTGCCCTTCCCCGATGGCCATTTTGATTGCGTCATCGTGGCCTTTGGTTTGCGCAACATGACGCACAAAGACCAGGCCTTGGCCGAAATGCAACGCGTGCTCAAAGTCGGTGGCCGCCTCTTGGTATTGGAGTTCTCTAAAGTGTGGCAACCCTTGAGCAAGCTCTACGATGCCTACTCCTTTAAGTTGCTGCCCATCATGGGCAAATTGTTTGCTAAAGATGCCGACAGCTACCAATACCTAGCCGAGTCCATACGCATGCACCCCGATCAAGAAACGCTGAAGAAAATGATGGAAGAAGCCGGACTGGCTAAGGTTGACTATTACAACTTGGCAGCCGGGGTGGTGGCCTTGCACAAAGGCTACAAAATCTAATGGTGCGCATCCTATGTTAACCGGTTTATCTACCCGCTTACTGCAACACCTGATTGCCCAAAACAGCTGGGCTTGCCCGCTACTGCAACCCCATGCCGGCAAGTGCGTTGCATTTAAATTGGGCTTTTTTAGCCGAAGCCTGACTATCTTAGAAGACGGCTCATTAGCCATGGCCGGCGAAAGCCATGTGGCCGATGCCAGCGTCAGCCTCACCCCTAGCTTAGCCTTACGTTTATTATCTGGCGACGAAGCAGCCAAACGACAAGTGGTCATAAGTGGCGACACGCAACTAGCAGCCGAATTAGCCAAAGTACTCGCTGCCATGCGCTGGGACTTTGAGGACGACGCCAGCAAATTGGTTGGCGACGTGGCCGCGCACAAGATAGGCCAAACCTTACGCGGCATCGCCGCCACCGGCAAAGAAACCGGCAGCAATTTAGCCGCCATGCTCAGCGAATACTGGCAAGAAGAGATGCCTTTGATAGCCAAAAAACGCCAAGTCGAGGCCTTCAATAGCGATGTCGATACTTTGCGTGCCGACCTAGCTCGCTTTGAAAAAAAATTCGCCAAACTGCAACAACAACTGAATGAGCATACCGCTGCTAAAGGCAGCCAAGCCTAATATGCGTTTATTCCGCCTGATATACATCGTCTACATAGCCTTGCGCTTCGGCTTGGACGAATTTGTCTTAAGCAACAGCAAGCTCAAACCGCTGCAAACGCTTATTAATCTGCTGTTTTTTTGGCGCAACAAAAGCACGCCACGTGCGGTTAGGTTACGTTTAGCCTTAGAAGCCTTGGGGCCCATTTTTGTAAAATTCGGCCAAATGCTGTCTACCCGTCGTGATCTCATCCCCTTGGACATTGCCGACGAATTAGCCAAACTGCAAGACCAAGTGCCGCCATTTGCTTACGCGGACGTGGAAAAAATTGTCTTGGCGGCTTACCAACTACCGCTTAATCAAGTGTTCGCCAACTTCGACGAAACCGCCGTGGCCAGCGCCTCGGTAGCACAAGTGCACTTTGCCGAATTACTTGATGGCACGCCAGTCGCGGTAAAAGTGTTGCGCCCCGGCATCGCCCAAGTCATCCACCACGACCTGGCCTTATTGGACACCGCCGCTTGGTTGCTGCAAGCCCTGTCGGCAGAAGTCAAACGCTTAAAACCGCGTGAAGTGGTGGCGGAATTTGCCGAGCACACCGAGAGCGAGCTAGACCTCACCTTAGAAGCAGCCAATTGCACGCGCTTAGCCGGCAACTTCCCCGACAGAAAATTACTGGTGCCTGAAGTGCATTGGGATTGGTGCCGCCAACAAGTCATGGTCATGCAACGCATGCACGGCACCCCGATTAGCAAAATCGACTTGCTGCGTGAACAAGGCATAGACATCAGCCAACTCGCGCACGACGGCGTGGAGATTTTCTTTACCCAGGTATTCCGCGACGGCTTTTTTCACGCCGACATGCACCCAGGCAACATCTTGGTGGTCAACAGCGGCCCGGACAAAGGCAAGTACATCGCCTTGGATTTTGGCATCATGGGCACGCTCACCGATAAAGACAAATACTACCTAGCGCGCAATTTTTTAGCCTTCTTTAACCGCGATTACCGCGATGTCGCCGTGGCCCACATTGAATCCGGTTGGGTGCCCAAAGACACCAATGTCGAAGCACTGGAAACAGCGGTCAGGGCCATCTGCGAACCGATATTTAACAAGCCCTTAAAAGACATTTCCTTTGGCCGCACGCTATTAAGCCTATTTCAAATGTCGCGCAAATTTGGCGTGGTGATACAACCGCAATTGGTCATGCTGCAAAAAACCTTGCTCAATATAGAAGGCTTGGGACGCGATTTAGACCCCGACATCGACTTGTGGCAAAGCGCTAAACCGTTCTTGAAACGCTGGATGAGTGAGCAAATTGGCTGGCGCAGCATCGCTAAAAAACTACGCAAAGAATTGCCCTTTATCGCCAAAACGCTGCCTGAAATGCCGCGCTTGGTGCACGCTTTCTTAGCGCAACAAACCGAAGCCGAACAAGACGCGCCCATGCGCGCTCAGCTAGTGCAATTGATTGCGGCGCAGCAACAGCAAGCGCGTTGGCAAAAACGTCTGTTCCTAGGTGTGGCGGTGTTGGCGAGCTTAGAAGTACTCATGCTTTTGAGTGCGTTTTGGCCCTTGGCTAACTAAGGCCTTGCTAACTAAGGCCTTGCTAACTAAGGCCCTGCTAATAAGAATCTAGCTTTTGACGCGGGCTTTCTGGCAGTGCGCACAGAAGAAGGTCGAGCGTTGACCTAAACGCATGGTTTTAATCGGACGCCCACAGACCAAGCACGGCTCATCGGTCCGGGCATAGACAAAGTAGCTTTGTTGAAAGTAGCCCGGTAGGCCGTTGGTGCCAAAAAAATCCCGCAAGCTACTGCCACCGGCATTCAGCGCCTCATTCAAAGTCAGCTTAATTTCCGCCACCAGCTTTTCGCATTGCTTAAGGCTTAATTGATTGGCTGGTGTTTCCGGGTGGATGCGACTGCGAAACAGCGATTCAGAAGCGTAGATATTGCCCACCCCCACCACCACGTGGCCGTCCATGATGGCATTTTTAATCGCCAAGCTCTTGTTGGCTAAAGCCTGCTGCAAGTACTTGGCATGGAAACTGTCTTCCAAGGGTTCCGGGCCTAAGCTAGCTAACAAAGGGTGGTCATCCTCGGCGCCATCTAACCACAACACCGCACCAAAGCGCCGCGGGTCCCTTAGGCGCAGCACTTGGCCACCGACAAAGGCCACATCAAAGTGATCGTGCTTTTCTGCCGGGTAGGCGTCGTCCAACAATTGAATGCGGCCGGACATGCCTAAATGCAAAAGCAATATGCCGGCACCGGTCTCACCAGAAAAGTCACACAACAGGTATTTAGCTCGGCGGCGCATGCCATTCAGGGTCATGGCCGGCAAGGTTTGCGGCAAGTGCGTTGGAACAGGCCAGCGTAAGCGTGGATGGCGTATGGTGACCGACGTAACCACGTGGCCGACTAGAGGCAAAAGCCCACGTCGCGTGGTTTCTACCTCTGGTAACTCAGGCATGGCGTTTATTTATTGGGGATGTTCAGCGGCGGACTAAGCATACTAAAGCCGATATCCGATGGGAAATGGTAGATCAAGCCTTCGTCCGGTCTGGCCAATAGCAAGTCGGGGGACTCTTGTATTTTGTCAAAATGCACTTTGCTGCCATCGGCCATTTTGATTTCAAAAGACGGGTAAGTCAGTTTGCGATCCGGCGTATACATTTCCACAGACTTGGCTGGGTTATGCAGCCAAGAGAAATCCAACCACTCGTTTAATTCGTTTTGTTGAGGCTTGGCCGCCGCGATAGAGGCTTTCCATTTGCCATCGACTATGTCGACCTTCAAATTGGATTCTTCCCATTGCTCTAAGCGGCCAAACTCAAAACCCACTACCTTTTCGGTGGGTTTCAATGGCGCCTTATCGATTAACTCTATCATCTGCGTGGCGGCCGCTTCCGAATAGCCGCCGGACACCAAATAGACATTATTGCGGTGGGCCACGTATTGCTCTTCAGTCACCGGGTTATGGGTACCAAAAATGAACTCTTCTAAATCGCCTTCTTTGCGTACCAGTTTCAATTTTAATTCTGGGTTAGTCAGGCCGAATTTTGCCATGTCACCGCCACTGATTTTATCGCTGGACTGCGCGGCAATAATAGACAAAATGCGTTGCACAGACGCTTGATCGGCGCGCATGTTAACCGGTGCAGTGATGCGCCAGTAGCCATCCACTTTAGCCAAAGTAACCGGCGCCTGCGTAGGAAACTCCACGCGTATGGCATTGAATTCAGCCAATCGATAGGTTGACAAATCGTGCATGGTCGATTGCTCGGCATCGGCTTTAGGGCGCAGGTATAGAAAGGCCACTAAGCCTGCTACCACTGCCAATAAAATTAAATTCACTAACCAACGTTTTTTCATGTCTATCTCTACTATGGAATATCGCGGCGAGGCCGCAAGGGCCTTCGCCGTAGTCTATACGCGCTAAAGCACGTTATTCACACGCGAAGGGCGCCGCTCCTACCAAATAAATTTATGCTTTTCTGCGTTTCCACCAGAAATAAAAGCCCGCTATCATCATGGCCAACGGAAGGAAATACTGGAAGCCATGGAACACAGTCCAAGCCACCAAGCGACCGCTATCGGAATCCGGAATGGTCACGTTGATGTCTTTCAAAGGCATAGGCTGTATGGTGATAAGCTGATCGTCGCCAGCCAACCAGTTGACGATGTTCACGCCTAAATCCAAGTTACCGCCATTGGTAATAAAGGTGTTGGATAAGAAGTTAGCGTTACCCATCACCACCACGCGCTGGCCTTTTTTACCGTAGATACGCTCTAAAGCCACACCGATATTAATCGGGCCGCGTTTATCGGTTTTTTCATTGAATTCCGGTTTGGCGTCCTTGGCCAATTTGCCCGCCATCAACCAACCATTGGGCGCCACTTCCACTAAATTGCTCACCTTCCAACCGTTTTCATCGGTACCGATGGCGGTCACTTGGTGGGCTTCAGGGAACAGGGTGCGCAGCATGAAGTTTTTGGTAATGGCGTGCTCACCGTACAGGCTGGCAAAAGCCACGCGGGCATCGGCACCGTATTGGGCAGAAGCCATGTCCAAGGCGATACCAGGCGATACCGTCATGCCCAAGTACTCGGCCACGGATTCCAAACCGCGTAAATTATTGTCGTCCACCAACCAAAGCAAATTCCCGCCACGCTCTAAGTAGGCTTTGATTTTTTTTGCTTCCACTTCGCTGACGTTCACTTGCGGGCTAGCAATCACCAACATCGCACCATTGCTAGGCACCGCTTGCGCCACGGTTAAATCCGGGTTGGCAAACTTGAAGCCTTTTTTCTCTAACTGCTTACCGAACTCACCGATGTCGTGGTTTTTAACACCCAACAAATTGCGCTCGCCGTGGCCGTCTAAATACATCACCGCTTGTTGATTGGTACGCGATAAACGCACCAATAAATTGGTCATTTCTTGCTCGGCTATCGGCGGAATAATGTGCTCAGAACGCTTGTTGTATTCCACCACCACTTCGCCGTCTTCTTTGACGCCGGCATCTTGGGCCAATTTAGGCTCGATGGATGGGTTGATGAATTTCAAATTCACGTTCTTTTTTTCGCGTTGGTAGCGGGCAATAAAATCGATCATGCCCTTACGGAAATTGTCGCCGCCCGACGCGTCGTCTTTGGTAGCAAACACGGTAATGTTAATCGGCTCTTTCATTTGCTTGAGCACGTTAACGCTGCCTTGCGTCAAGATGTTACGGTTCGCTTGCGTGATGTCTTTTGCCACATGGTATTGGCCGGCCAAATAGCCCAGCAACACCACCAGCATTAAAAACAGCACCACAAAGAAACTGTTTTGCACTAAAAGTTGAAAACGCAATTTACGATTAATATTCATTTCATCCGACCTAAAATTTCACTGCAACAAACACGATAAAAAACTTAACCACGCAAGCGATCTGCATCCAAGCGACGCACGGTTAAAGTTAAAAAGCTGGCGATAAACAAGGCAAAGTAAGCAATGTCTGCGGTATCAATCAAGCCACCGGCAAACGATTGGAAGTGCCGCGTTAAGGACAAACTGGCCAAGGTATTGCTTGGGTCACCGGCAAAAAAGCGGTCTAAAAACATCAAGGCAAACAGCGCGATAAAGGTCAAGATGGCCGCCACCACAGGCTGTTGCGTGATGCTAGAAAAATACAAACCAAGCGCAGAAAAGCTTGCCACCATCAGCAACAAACCGATGGAGTTAGCCACGATGAAACCAAAATCGATGTCCGCCCAGATATTCAAGGTAGACAACATGGCACCGATGTACACCACCAAGATACTCAAGAAAGCCACCAAGCCTAAAAATTTACCCAAGACGATTTCAGTTAATGACAAAGGCGCGCTGAATAGAAACGGTAAGGTTTGACTGCGGCGTTCTTCAGACACCAAACGCATGGACAACAAAGGCACAGCAAACAACACCATAAAAGACGCAAAGCCATAGACATTTTGCCCAACAAACTGCGTCACCCCAGTGCGCTCAGCCGGGCGCATGGCGCCTGACATGACGGCAAAGTAATCGTTAACGCCGTTTAGGTAATAGGTCCCAAACGAAAACATCAACAAGGCCAAGATCACCCAACCCATGGGCGAGGCAAACATACTTTTTAATTCTTTTCTTGCTACATTAATAATCATGATGATTCCTTAAGCCGCCTCTTGTTCTTGGTAAGTCAACTGCACAAACACGTCTTCCAAACTGGTTTGGTCTGGGCCAATTTGATACAAACCCCAACCCTTGGCCACGGCTGCTTGCACAATGGCCTCGGCCGGTGTGGCACCGTCAGCAAAACGCACGCGCATTAATTGATCGGATACGCTTTCGGCTTCTTCGACGCCGGCAATTTTTAACAGTTCAGCCGCTTTCGGTGGCTTGTTCATGGCGATCAACAACTTGTTGCCTATGCGTTGTTTTTTCAAAACATCGATGGCACCGTTAAACACCAACTTGCCTTTATCAATAATTTGCACGTGATCGCAGACCATTTCCACTTCCGGCAAGATGTGCGTGGAAATAATCACGCTGCGCTCGCTGCCGACTTCGCGGATTAAGGCGCGGATGTCACGAATTTGAATGGGGTCCAAACCAACAGTAGGCTCATCCAAAATCACCACCATGGGGTTATGGATGATGGCTTGGGCAATGCCCACGCGTTGTTGGTAACCGTTGGATAAGTTTTCGATCAAGCGTTTGCTCATGTGGCTTAAACCGCAACGCTCTTTAGCCAACTCGACGGCTTTTTTGATGTGTGCGCCGCTAACGCGATGCAACCTGGCGGCGATGGTTAAGTACTCGTCCACCGTCAACTCTTTATACAAGGGGCGCATTTCTGGCAAATAGCCGATCAAGGCCTTGGCTTCTTTAGGATTTTCCATCATGTCGATGCCGCAGATTTTGACGCTGCCGTTACTGGGCGCCAAATTGCCGGTCAACATTTTCATGGTGGTGGATTTACCTGCCCCATTGGGACCCAGAAAACCCAGCACCTGGCCTTTGCTTAAATTAAAACTGACATTGCTGACGGCTTCTCTGCCGCCATAAAGGCGCGTAAGACCAATGGCCTCTACTGTAAAATCATTCATAGTCACTCAATTCAAAAAATGCATTACAAAAAATAATGATGGCCAACCGTTGCCAGGCAGTGCTGACGTATTCTTCAGGGAGCATAACAGAAAATTTCTGGCGCAATGTCTAACCCACACGTAATTATGTGGGAACTTGCGCTAACTGTCACGCACTAAGAAATGCCGTTTATAATGGGGCTTAATTTAATCCTCATTTTTATCCGACTTAGCCACGAAACCAGCTCGACGTTTTTTAACTTTTAAGTGCCACTCCTAACTTATGCGCCCAACTAAACATGCAAGCACCCCCATCGCTCAAACCCGTCTATGGTTAACCCGTGGCTTAATAGCGAGCACCTTAGCCTTGAGCGCATGCGCTAGCAATGGCGGCTACCACAGCCAGCCCGGCCAAACCAAAACCAACCCAGAAGGCGCCGCCACAGCGGAATTCGTTTACCGCTACCTGATTGCCGAAGTGGCTGGCCAGCGTGGCGACTTAGCCACCTCGGGCACCATATTTTACGAATTGGCCAAGACCACGCGCAACCCAGGTTTGGCTGAACGCGCCGCCAAAGTGTCGGCTTACGGCAATGTCGGTCAGCTGACCATGCCCGCCGTTAAACTGTGGGCCGAACTGGACCCGGCATCCAATGAAGCGCAACAAGCCATGACAGAAATGTTAGTCGGCTCAGGCAAACTCAAAGATGCGCAACCTTATTTGGCGCAACTGTTCGTTAAAGAAGAAACCCGCGCCGGTGGCTTTTTATATTTAAGCACCTTGCTTAGCCGCAACCCAGACAAAGCTGCGGTATTAACCTTGGTGCAAGCCTTAGCTAAACCTTACCCGGAATTGGCCGAGGCGCAGTTTGCCATCGCCCAATCGGCTTGGGCGGCACAAAAAGACAACGTGGCCTTAGACGCTTTAAACAAAATTGAAACGCTCAAACCCGATTGGGCAATAGCCGCCTTACTCAAAGGCCAAGTATTGTCCGAACAAAACCCACTGACGGCGATTAATTTTTACCAAGACTTTCTTGACCAACACCCGGACGCCAATGAAATTCGCTTAAACATGGCCAAGCTCATGGTCAGCCAAAAGCAATACGATTTAGCCAAGGCCAATTTTCCCATCCTGCTGGCTAACGCTAAAAACAGCGAGGCTAAAAATGCCGCCGAAGTCACGGCCATAGTCGGCTTATTGTCCTACCAAGGGGGCGACTACCCAGCAGCCGAAGGCTACTTTCAAGAAGCGCTTAAATTGGGCTTCAAAGACGCCGATCAAATTTACCTCTACCTAGGCCAAGTTAACGACAAACAAAATCGCCCAGAGCAAAGTTTGAGCTGGTACAACAAAGTGGCGCCCGGTCAGCATTACTTGGAAGCGCAAGTTAACATTGCCACCGCCATGGCCCGTGACGGCAAAGTTGACTTAGCCATAGACAAGCTAGACAGCTTGGAAAACCTGAATACGCAACAACACATCATCGTCATTCAAACCGAAGCCTCCTTGCTGGTGAAAGCCGGCCGCCACCAAGAAGCCTTTGATTTGCTCGACAAAGCCGTGAAAAACTTACCCAATACCGCCGAGCTGGTTTACGACTACGCCTTGGCCGCCGAGCGCTTAAAAAAGTTTGATTTAATGGAAGCCGAGCTACGCAAAACGATCAAAGACATGCCTAACTTTGCCGCCGCTTACAACGCGCTGGGCTATTCTTTTGCTGACCGCAACATCAAGCTAAACGAAGCCTTAAGCCTCATAGAAAAAGCCTTAAGCCTCAGCCCAAATGACCACTACATATTAGATAGCTTAGGTTGGGTGCATTTCCGCAAAGGCAATTTGAACAAAGCCTTGGACTACTTGCAACAAGCCTACCAATTCAATGCCGACCCTGAGATTGCCGCGCATTTGAGCGAGGTGTTATGGCAACAAGGCAAGCAGGCCCAAGCCAACGTGCTATTAAACGAGGCACTTCGTAATCACCCGAACAACGAATTGCTCAAAACCACGCGCAGCAAACTCAAACCCTAAAGCCCGACAGGCCAGACCATGCATTCGATTCGCGCCTACTTGACGCTGTGCCTGCTGGCCACCTTGGCTGCTTGTAGCAGCCTGCCTACCCAAGCGCCCACCACCACACCGGCCAGCTTGAGCTTGCACCAACAGCACCTCGCCAGCTTGAGTCGCATACAGCAATTTGAACTCAAAGGCCGATTGGGCGTGCAAGCCGATGGCAAAGGCTACAGCGCTAGCCTGCTATGGCAGCACAACGCCGAGCAAGACGACATCCGCATTTATTCCCCCTTGGGCGGCCAACTGGCGCGCATTCAAAAAACCGCGGACGGCATACGCCTAGAAGACGCGCAAGGCCAAGTGAGCGTGGGTAAGGATGCCGAGAGCCTAACCCAAGCCTTATTGGGTTGGCGATTGCCGCTAAGCGGTTTGGCCGATTGGGCCCTGGGCCGACCCGCCAACAGCGCCATGGCCACCCTTACTTGGGATGAAGCCGGCCATACTTTAAGCCTAAACGAAGCAGATTGGGCCATCGCATACCAACACTACCAAGCCAGCCCGACCGCCTTTTTGCCGCACAAATTAAGCCTTAAAAATGCACGCGTGCAATTAAAACTCGTCGTGGAAAAATGGACTTTAAAATAAGGCAGCGCAGTCACAACTTGCCTTTAGCCACTATCTGATAAAATGCCGGCATGCCCAATTTCCAAACTTTTTTAGCCCCCGCAAAAATCAATTTGTTTTTGCACATCACCGGCCAACGTGCCGATGGCTACCACCTATTGCAAACGGTGTTTAGGCTGATAGACCTGCACGACACCATACAACTAAGTGTTCGTGAAGACGGCATCATTAACCGCGTTAACGACATCGCTGGCGTGCCAGCCGAACACGATTTGTGCGTGCGCGCCGCGCGGCTCCTGCAAAAACACAACGACTGCACCTTGGGCGTGGACCTGCAGGTGGAAAAACGCATTCCCATGGGCGGCGGCTTAGGCGGTGGCAGCTCAGACGCGGCCACTGTCTTGCTGGCATTAAACCGACTATGGCAACTCGATTTAAAACGCCGCGATTTGCTGCAGCTCGGCCTACAATTGGGCGCCGATGTACCCTTCTTTATCCACGGGCAAAATGCGTGGGCGGAAGGGGTGGGCGAACAGTTGCAAAGCATTTCATTGGCGGATGCTTGCTACCTAGTGCTAACGCCCGATGTGCATGTGTCTACCGCGCAAATATTTGCCAATAAGCAATTGACAAAAAATGCTATTCCTAAGACAATGTCGGACTTTTCAAGGGCAGCAAACAGTGCGTCAGTGAATTCAGGGCAACACAACACCGAATTTACTAACCAGCTTGAAAAAGCAGTTTGCAGCGATTACCCAGCCGTATCAGCTTGTTTAACCTGGCTTAAGCAATTTGGTGATGCCAGAATGAGCGGCTCCGGCGCCTCGGTTTTTGTCGAAGTGGCCAATGAAAAAATAGCGCACGAAATCTGCCAACAAAATCCAGCGCAAGTGCTGGGCTTTGCGGTGCAAAGTTTTGTCGCCAAGGGGTTAAATCAACACCCTTTAATCGACTACGCGTCCGATTAAGCAGTTTGATTAACAATTGGGGAGTCGCCAAGTTGGTTAAGGCACTGGGTTTTGATCCCAGCATCCGAAGGTTCGAGTGGTTCCTCCTCAGCCAAATTTTTTAATGCAGACGCTCTGTCTGCATGGTGTTAAATAAAAGCGTGTAGATTATTGATTTACGCGCTTTTATTTTTTATGGTTTTTATTGATAGTTTGATGCCGGCACGCGTCGGCACGACAGGGAATCAACCGATGTCTAACGGCAACTTGATGGTCTTTACCGGCTCAGCCAACCCAGCTTTAGCAGAGCAAGTGGCTAAACATTTGGGCATAGAGCTAGGTCGCGCACACGTTGGCACCTTCAGCGACGGTGAAACCACAGTCGAGCTGTTAGAAAACGTACGCGGTCGCGATGTGTTTGTCTTGCAATCGACCAGCCACCCGACCAACGACAGCCTAATGGAAGTCATGGTCATGGTAGACGCCTTGCGCCGTTCATCGGCCGGTCGTATTACCGCGGCGATTCCTTACTTTGGTTATTCACGGCAAGATCGCCGTCCACGCTCAGCACGCGTGGCCATTACCGCTAAGGTAGTGGCTAATATGCTCACCGGTGTCGGCGTTAACCGCCTGCTCACCATGGATTTGCACTCGGATCAAATTCAAGGCTTCTTTGATATTCCGGTGGACAACATTTACGCCACCCCAATTTTATTGGCCGATTTGCTCTTGCAAAACCACGATAATTTAATGGTGGTGTCACCCGATGTGGGTGGCGTGGTGCGTGCCCGTGCGGCTGCTAAACAATTGAGCTCAGATTTGTCGATCATCGACAAACGCCGTCCTAAGCCTAATGTCGCCAAAGTAATGAACATCATCGGCGATGTCGCTGGTCGCACTTGCGTGATCATGGACGACATGGTCGATACCGCCAACACCTTGTGTGAAGCGGCGGCCGCCTTGAAAAAACACGGCGCGAAAAAAGTGATTGCCTATGCCACCCACCCAGTCTTATCCGGTGGTGCTGCAGCCCGCATCATGGCATCGGAATTAGACGAATTAGTGGTGACCAACACCATAGCATTAGGCCCAGAAAATGCCCATTGCAAAAAAATACGCGTATTGAGTGCGGCCGAATTGCTTGCCGAAACCATACGCCGCATCAGCAGTGAAGATTCCGTGTCTTCATTGTTCATGGATTAATAAACGGTTTTTATCCCTGCACACTGGTCGCGGTGTGCAGTTTTTGTGTAGGAAGGCTGTCGAAAGCCTAGTAGTAAATTTAGGAGCAGTAAAATGACCATTGAAATTAAAGCAGTAAAACGTGATGCTAAAGGTACGGGTGCGAGCCGCCGTCTACGTCACGCTGGGTCTGTGCCAGGTGTAGTGTACGGTGCAGGTAAAGAAGCAGTCACCATTTTGGTGGATGCCAAAGAACTATTTTTAGAGTTCCGCCACGAAGCGTTCCACGCATCCGTGCTAGACCTAAACCTAGAAGGCAAAAAAGAAAGCGTATTGCTACGTGATTTCCAAATGCACCCAGTGCGTAACACCATTCAACACGTGGACTTCCAACGCGTTAGCACCACAGAAAAAATCCACGTTAAAGTGCCATTCCACTTTATCAATGCAGACATCGCCCCAGGCATTAAATTAAGCGGCGGTATCGTTGCCCACATCTTAACTGAGGCCGAAGTAAGCTGCTTAGCTAAAGATTTGCCAGAGTTCATTGAAGTGGACGTGGCTGAATTGGAAATGGGTCACGCGATCCATTTATCAGAAATCGCCCTACCAAAAGGCGTGACTTTCGTGCAACTGGCTCACGGCACCGACGCCGGAGTGGTATCGATTGCTAAAACACGTGGTAGCGTTTCTGAAGCCACTGCTGAAACAACTGAAGCCGCTGAACCTGCAGCCACACCAGCCGCAGACGCTTAAGTAAAGCTGTTTTTTAGTTTAAGCATGCAAGACAACGCGCACATTCTCATGAAGTGCGCGTTTTTTATTGCTACTATGACGCCATGACACCCATTAAACTTTTTGTCGGCCTAGGCAACCCCGGTGGCCAATACGAAGCCACCCGGCACAACGCCGGCTTTTGGTGGGTAGACCTAGTGGCGGCCAGCAATAACAGCCCGCTCAAACTCGACAGCAAATTTTTAGGTTTGGTCGGCAAGCTTAGTAACAGCAACGACACCTGGTTACTCAAACCCAACACCTTTATGAACGCCAGCGGCAAAGCAGTAGCGGCCTTGGCCAATTACTACAAAATTTTGCCGGAACAAATACTGGTGATACACGACGAATTGGATTTACCCGCCGGCACGGTGAAACTTAAAAAAGCCGGTGGCCACGGCGGCCACAATGGCTTGAAAGACATCGCCGCCACCATGGGCACGCCGGATTTTTGGCGCTTGCGTTTGGGCATAGGCCACCCTGGTGACAGAAACGAAGTGGTTAACTTCGTGCTAAAAGCCCCAACCAAAGACGAACAAAGTGCGCTAGACGGCGCCATAGACAAAAGCCTGAGCATCTTGCCGCAGCTCTTAAGCGGCGATTTTGAGCAAGCAATGTTAAAATTGCACTCTAAGTAAAAACACGAAACACAGTACGTAACATAAAACACGCAAGCATTGCGTTAAAAATGAACTGGAAAACAACATGAAATGTGGAATTGTCGGCTTGCCTAACGTAGGGAAATCTACGCTGTTTAACGCCATCACCAAAGCAGGCATCGCCGCAGAAAACTACCCTTTCTGCACCATAGAACCCAACGTCGGTATCGTTGAAGTGCCGGACACGCGCATGCAAGCCTTGGTTGACATCGTCAAACCACAAAAAACCCAACCTGCCATCGTTGAGATGGTCGACATTGCTGGCCTAGTGGCGGGCGCCTCCAAAGGCGAAGGCTTGGGCAATAAATTCTTGGCCAACATCCGCGAAACCGATGCCATTGCCCATGTGGTG
>CAJBBQ010000114.1 GCA_903951385.1 uncultured Pseudomonadota bacterium | reverse complement strand
TTGGATAGGCAGGCCAGCTTAAGTCCCTGCCTAGAAGACTTAGCGTTGTGGCGCGCAATGGCCAGCTTTTTGCTCACTCAAAAAGGGCATTATCGTTTGCGAATGACCGTTAAAGAGGGTTTTCCAAATAACGACGAAGGGCAGTTGCAAAAGCAAGCCTACAATGCGCTAGTCAGTGGCTTTGCTTCCAGCAGTAATGAAATTGTGGCCAATATTTTAAGCTTGCCACCCTTATCCACCTTGCAAGACAGTCAGCCGGTGATACGCGCCTTATCGCGCTTATTGCAGCAAGCCAATGCGCATTTATGGGTGGTCTTTCAAAAAGCCGGCGAGGTGGATTTTGTTGCCATCGCCCAACAGGCCAGTTGGGCCTTGGAGGACGAGCACGGCGCCACCGATTTGGCCTTGAAGCTGGATTACAAGATCAGCCATTTATTGATAGACGAATTTCAAGACACCAGCCCGGTGCAAATGAAATTAATCGAGCAGTTGATTGCCGGTTGGCAGGCGCACGAGGAACGCACGCTGTTTTGCGTGGGCGACCCCATGCAGTCCATCTACCGCTTTCGTAAAGCCGACGTTAGCTTATTCTTAGAAGCACAAACCGAGGGCATCAACGGCTTTAAATTAGCGCCCTTGAAGTTGGCATTAAACTACCGTTCGCACCCTAAAGTGATTGATTGGATTAATGACGCGTTTACGCAGGTGTTTCCGAATAAGGATGCCAAGAATCATGGTGCCATACGCTACAGCCCGTTTACCGCTAGCCTAGGCAGTGTAGACGGCGAAGGCGTGAGATTGCATCCCTTGATATGGCCTGCATCCAATGCGGGTGATGAGGCCGAAGGTGAAGACGACAGCAACCCTGACCTCTATCAGTTGGAAGCGACGTACGTGGCCAAGTTAATTGAGCAGCTAAAAACCCAACTTAATCCGCCACAAAAGATAGCGGTGTTGGTGCGCAGTCGCAATCACTTGCAAGCCTTGGTGACGGAAATACGCCGTCATCATCAGGACCTGCACTTCCAGGCGCTGGAGATAGAGCCCTTAAACGAGCGGCAAACCGTGCAGGACGCATGGTCCTTGTTGTGTGCTTTAATGCATCGGGCCGACCGCACCCATTGGTTGAACGTGTTGCGTGCGCCATGGTGTGGTTTGAATTTAGCCGATTTGCATGCTTTGGCCGGCAACGGACAACGCGATAGTATTTGGGCGGCCATGCACGACGAGGCGCGCTTAGGGCTATTAAGCGATGATGGTCGCATGCGTTTGCAGCATGCCAGAGGGGTGCTAGCTGCCGCCTTTGACTGCCAGGGTCGATTGCCCTTGCGCCGTTGGTTGGAGCGCACTTGGTTGCAATTGGGCGGCGCGCAGTGCTTGGTCGAGGCCGGCGATAACCGCGATGTGCAGGTGTTCTTTGATTTGTTGGAAAAACACGACCGCAGTGGTCAGGTAGACTTGGCTAGCTTGGAAGCCGCCATGAAAAAACTCTACGCCAAGCCGGATAGCCAGGCTGATGGCAGCGTGCAGTTTTTAACCATACACAAGGCCAAGGGTTTGGAGTTTGATAGCGTCATCTTGCCGGCTTTAAACCGCAAATCCCGTGCCGACGACAACGACTTGTTGCTCTGGGAAGAGGTCGAGGTGGAGCATGAAAGGCATTTGATTGCAGCGCCTGTGCACAGCAAAGGCAGCAAAAACAAAGGGCTGCCTAATCTGTACGATTACATTAAGAACCTAGAAAAAATACGCAGCAACAATGAGGTGGTGCGCTTGCTTTACGTGGCGGCGACCCGCAGTCAGCGCCAATTGCACTTGATTGCCAGCATGCAAAAAAACAACGACGGCGAATTAAAGCCGGTGGCCAACAGTTTGTTGGCGGCTTTGTGGCCTGCCGTGGCTAAAGCATTTAAAGAGACGCCAGAGCAAGCGCCGCTAGCCGCGACGTCCAAAGGCTTAGACCCGCGTCAATTTAAAGCACAATTGCAACGCCTACCCAGTGCGGCGTATGCGCAGGCTAGCGTGGGCTTAAGCCCGCTGCAAACACCCATTACTATGCCCCAGCTTGATGCCGGCAACGCAGCGGCCACGCAAAGCAGCCCGCTTGGTCTAGAGGATTTATACAAAGATTGCGGCACGCTGGCGCACGCTTACATGGAGCTGTTGGCGCAACGCGCCGGTTTGGCTAGTTCGGCGGTGGCGGCATGGCATAAGCCTATGCGGCGCTGGTTAATGCGCTTGGGCCACAGTGAGAGTGCAGCTAAGCAGGGCGCAGATATTGTTATGGCGGCTTTGCAAACCACCTTGGCCAGCCAGGCAGGGCAGTGGGTCTTGCAAGATCACGATCAAGCGGCCAGTGAGTTAAGCCTGATGCAGGCAAGCGAAAATGGCACTAAAAACCACGTGATAGACCGCACCTTTATTGAACAAGGCACGCGTTGGATCATAGACTACAAGCTGGGCTTAGGCGATGAAGCTGGAAGCAGTGCGGCGGGCGCCGAAGCCCACCGGCCGCAATTAGCCCGTTATGCCAGTTTGTTTGACTATGCGGGCTTGCCGATTAAAACCGCGGTTTTGTTTTTGAGCACAGGGCGCCTGGTCGAACTGTAAATCTTAGTGTTTTAGGTGGCGACGCACGTACCAAAAGACAAAGACCAAGCCGGCGGCCACGATCAAATAATGGAACTGGTGGAAATACACTTCCAAGCTAGCCCAGTTCTCGCCAAATTTCATGCCGGCATAGGCCAACAACCAGCACCAGATGAATGAGCCTATGAAAGTGTAGACGATAAACACACTCATGTTCATGCGCACTACCCCAGCCGGGAAGGCGATAAAGGTACGCACGGCCGGTAGCATGCGAGCGATAAAGATGATGATCTCGCCGTGTTTTTCAAACAAGCGATCGGCCAAATCCAAATCCTTCTTAGACAGTAAGATGTACTT
>CAJBBQ010000113.1 GCA_903951385.1 uncultured Pseudomonadota bacterium | reverse complement strand
CGGCCAAGCCGGCCGGGTATACCCCATCGATGCCAGAAGTGACCAATCGGTCGCCACGCTTGATGTCCACATTAGCCGGCAAATATGGCAAATCCACCGTGCTATCACGGCCATGACCAAAGGCAATAGCACGCAAGCCGTTGCGCTCAATTTGCACGGGCATGGCTAAAGATGTATCGGTGATGAGCGTCACCTCGCTGCTTAATGGGTAAACCCGGGTCACCTGCCCTATCACACCAGCCGCATCCACTACCGCCATGCCAGGCAATATTTTGTGATTTTGACCGCGATTGATTAGGACTTTTCTAGTAAACGGGTCGCGCCCAACATGCATGATTTCCGCCGCCACACTGCTTTCTTTAAGGGCAGCTTGCGCGGCTAACAAGACACGCATATGGGCATTCTCGACCGCCAATAAATTGAGCTTTTGCAAAGCGATGGATTGCATTAAATCACGCTTCTTTAATTGCTGATTTTCGCTGAGCAAGGTGTCGTGCGTGGAAAAATACTCGGTGGTATTGAGATACAGTTGCGAGGGCGCATTGGCCAATAACTGCAAGGGGTGCAACAAGGTTTGTAAACTTTGTCGCATGCTGGCCAAATACTGCAGACGGCTGTCGGAGGCCATCAAGGCCAGGGATAAAACGGAAAAAAAAGCCAAACGGGCAAACGGGCTAGGGCCACGCACAAAGAATGCCGGGGCTTGTTGTTGCTCTATCTTATTGTATAAATGGCGCGCCATTAGTATTGAGTGTTGAGTCTCTCTAAACTGAGTAAAAGTATAGGCCGACTAGGCGGCCTATACTGGACTAACTGGGTACGGACAAAAAACTAAAGCAGCCTAAATGCTAGGCTTATTCGTAGGCAAAAATGTTGCCTAATTTATCGATCTCTTCTAACGCACGACCGCAACCACGAGCCACGCAAGTCAATGGGTCTTCAGCCACGATGACAGGCAAGCCAGTTTCTTCCACCAACAAACGGTCTAAATCGCGTAACAAAGCACCACCACCGGTTAACACCATGCCTTTTTCTGCAATGTCCGCACCCAATTCCGGTGGCGTTTGCTCTAAGGCCGATTTCACTGCACCGACGATGGCGTTAAGCGGCTCGGTCAAGGCTTCTAAAATTTCGTTGCTGGAAATGGTGAATTTGCGCGGCAAGCCTTCGGCTAAATTGCGACCGGTTACTTCCATTTCTAAGACAGTGGAGCCTGGGAAAGCCGAACCAATTTTTTTCTTAATGGCTTCAGCGGTTGGCTCCGAAATTTGCATGCCGTAATTGCGACGGATGTAATCAATGATGGCCTGATCAAATTTATCGCCGCCTACCCGTTCCGATTTAGCGTAAACAATGCCGCCTAATGAAATCACGCCCACCTCAGTGGTACCGCCACCGATGTCCACCACCATGGAGCCGGTTGCTTCTGAAACCGGCATGCCGGCGCCGATTGCGGCAGCCATAGGCTCTTCAATCAAAAACACTTGTTTAGCACCAGCGCGCTCGGCTGACTCTTTAATCGCACGGCGCTCCACTTGCGTTGAGCCCACGGGCACGCAAATGATGATGCGTGGGCTGGGTGAAAACCAACGCGCATCGTGCACGCGTCGGATGAAGTATTTAAGCATTTGTTCGGTGATGGTGAAGTCGGCAATCACGCCGTCTTTCATCGGGCGTATGGCTTGAATGTTGGAAGGCGAACGACCCAACATGCCTTTTGCTTCCGCACCCACGGCCAACAATATTTTCTTGCCGCCTGGCCCGCCATCAAGGCGTATGGCCACCACGGACGGCTCATCCAAAACAATGCCTTTGCCGCGTGAGTAGATAAGCGTGTTGGCGGTACCCAAGTCTATCGCCAAGTCGTTTGAAAAGTAACTAGTTAAAAAACCGAACATTTTGTTTTTCCTGTGCTTTGATGCAAAATAACAGCCGTTACGCCAACTGAATAAAAGCGCGATTTAGGCGCCCGTAAAATCAAGGTATAATACCGCATATCGTGTTTAAAATTAAGATGCAATGGCAACTTAATTGCAAATAAACGCTGATAAATAGCCGCGTTTAGCATTTGCTAATATAGCTAGCTACGGTTTTAGCACTAGGCAGCATCTAAACCCCGTCCTAAAAGCACAAACTAAGGCGCACGCAGTCCTTGCACCGTTTAAATTTTGGATACTTGAAGCATGGCATTAAGCATAGAAGACATCAAAAAAGTGGCGCATTTGGCGCGCATCGAAATCAATGAAAACGATGCCAACGCCACCTTAAACAAACTAAGTGGCATATTGGCTTTAATTGAACAAATGCAAGCGGTCGATACCAGCGGCATAGTCCCCATGTCGCACGCCCAAGACTTAAGCCAACGCTTACGCGATGACGTCGTCAGCAAAACCAATTTACGCGATGAATTCCAAAAAAATGCACCGATTTTAGGCAATGGCTCGCAAGAGCTGGCCGTAGCCGGCGGTTTATACCTCGTTCCTAAAGTAATCGAATAATCATGGCCAACAACGAATTAAGCAACGGCAGCCTAAAAGGCTACGCCCAACTTTTGCAAAGCAAGCAAATCTCCAGTCTAGAATTGACCCAGGCGTTTTTGCAGCGCATTAAGCAATACAACCCCAGCATCAATGCTTACATTGCCTTGGATGAAGATAAAACACTGGCGCAAGCCCGTGCCGCTGACGCGCGCATTGCGGCCGGCTCAGCCGCACCTTTAACCGGCATCCCCATCGCCCAAAAAGATATTTTTTGCGCTAAAGGCTGGCCTACCACTTGTGGCTCTAAGATGCTGGCTAACTTTGTTGCCCCCTATGACGCTCATGTCATCAGCCAATTTGATGCGGCCGGCGCGGTGAATTTAGGCAAGACCAATATGGATGAATTTGCCATGGGTTCGTCCAACGAAACCAGTTACTTTGGTGGGGTAAAAAACCCCTGGAGTTTTGATCGCGTGCCCGGCGGCAGCAGTGGCGGCAGTGCGGCAGCGGTTGCGGCCAGGTTGTGTGCGGCGGCCACCGGTACCGACACCGGCGGATCGATACGCCAACCGGCTTCCTTGTGTGGCTTTACCGGATTAAAACCGACTTACGGTGTGGTGTCGCGCTTTGGCATGATTGCCTTTGCCTCGTCCTTAGACCAAGCTGGCCCGATGGCCAAGAGCGCAGAAGATTGCGCCTTGATGATGAACGTCATGGCCGGTTTTGACGAACGCGATTCCACCAGCTTAGACCGCGCAAAAGAAGACTACTGCCGCGATCTAAACAAACCATTGGCTGGCTTAAAAATAGGCTTACCCAAGGAGTTTTTTGCTGAGGGCTTGTCCGCCGAGGTCGGCCAAGTAATAGAAAACGCCATCGCCGAATACAAAAAATTGGGTGCAGAAATCGTCAACATTTCCCTACCCAACACCGGTTTATCCATCCCGGTTTACTACGTATTGGCGCCGGCTGAAGCCTCCAGCAATTTATCGCGCTACGACGGCGTGCGCTACGGCCACCGTGCAGCCGAATACACCGACCTAATGGACATGTATTGCAAGAGCCGCGCCGAGGGTTTTGGCGCCGAAGTTAAACGCCGCATCTTGATAGGCACCTACGTGCTAAGCGCTGGCTATTACGACGCCTACTACCTAAAAGCCCAACAAATTCGCCGCCTGATTGCCCAAGACTTTGTCGAGGCATTCAAACAATGTGACGTCATCATGGGTCCGGCTGCGCCGTCCACGGCGTTTAAAGCCGGCGAGAAAGTAGACGACCCGGTGGCCATGTATTTACAAGACATCTACACCATTTCCACCAACTTAGCCGGCTTACCTGGCATGAGCGTACCGGCTGGTTTTGCCCCCAGCCAAGATGGCCCAGCCTTGCCGGTAGGCCTGCAAATTATTGGTAATTATTTTGATGAAGCGCGCATGTTAAACGTAGCTCATCAATACCAGCAAGTCACCGATTGGCACACGCTTGAACCCAACTTGCCCGAAGGAAAAGCATAATGGAATGGGAAGTCGTTATTGGGCTGGAAACACACACCCAACTG
>CAJBBQ010000112.1 GCA_903951385.1 uncultured Pseudomonadota bacterium | reverse complement strand
TTTAGCTAGCCTCGGCAAAAGCCCCATCATCACGGCGCTGAAAGAGCGCTTGGATAAAATCGCCGCCAATGTCAGCCCGGCGCCGGTATTGTTGATAGGCCCTAAAGGCAGTGGCGCGGAATTGTGCGCGCGTTATTTGCAGGAAGCCGAAAGCCCTTGGTTGGCCTTAAGTGACTACGCCCGTTTGGCTCATGAGCCCATGGATGTATTAGAAGGCCTACGGGGTGGCGTGTTATTCATCGCCGAGCTGACCGAGCTCAATAAAGCCGAGCAAAAAGGCTTGTTATTGTTGATCGCTAAATCCGACAAATACCATGTGCGCGTGGTGTGCGCCACCAGCGAAAACCTGCCTAGGTTACAGGCAGAGGGCTTGTTTGATTACAATTTATACCAAACGCTAACGGCATCGTCGCTCAGCATGCCGGCCTTGAATGACCATAAAGAAGACATCCCAGATTTGGTGGTGGCCATCACCCATTTGCAATTGGAATTGGCCGGCATGGACTACCGCGAGTTTGACGTGGCGGCCTTAAACGCCTTGCGTAACGGGGATTGGCCTGGGGATTTGGCGCAATTGGATGCGGTGATACGCAACTTATTGCAAACCAGTTTGGGTGAAAAAATTGGCTTAGAGGACGTGAAACGCGTCTTGCATCAATTTGATGATCGGCAAGTCATGGGGTCGGCCGAGTTGACCGTGGCCGTGCAGATTCAAAGTGAACAATCGGTCAGTTTGAGTTTGGACAGCAGTTTGTTTGATCAACCGCTGCGCGAGGCGCGCGACGACTTCGAGCGCCGCTATTTTGAACACCACATTAAATTGGTGGCGCATAACATGAGTAAATTGGCCGAGATTGCCGGCCTAGAACGCACCCATTTGTACCGCAAGCTTAAGCAGTTGGGCATTAAAATAAAAGCTTAATTGCTTAATTCCAATACCACAGGCGTGTGGTCGGAGGGCCGTTCTAATTTACGCGGCGCTTTGTCTATGTGCGCAGCGGCGCAGTGTGATTTGAGCGCGTCGCTGACTAATATGTGGTCTATGCGCATGCCTAAGTTGCGCCTAAATCCCATCATGCGGTAATCCCACCAACTAAAGCTTTTATCCGCTTGGTCAAACAACCTAAAGCTGTCATGTAGGCCCAAGTCCAGCAGCGCTTGAAACGCTGCCCGTTCGGCAGGACTGACCAAGACTTGGCCTAGCCAGGCGCTGGGGTCGTGGCAATCGCGGTCTTCCGGCGCAATGTTGTAATCGCCCAGCAGTAACAAATTTGGGTGCAAGCTGAGTTCGTTTTTTAGCCAGTCGTTGAGGGCGGTTAGCCAACGCAATTTGTATTGGTATTTGTCCGAATCGACGGCTTGGCCATTTGGGATGTAGGCGCATACCACGCGCTTGCCGGCTATGGTGGCAGCGATGACGCGTTGCTGCTCATCGGCAAATTGCGGTATGTTATGTTGGATGTCGGTCATGGCATGGCGACTGATGATGGCCACGCCGTTATAGGTTTTTTGCCCGATGTGGACCGCTTGATAGCCTATCGCTTGCAAGTCGGCGTAGGGAAATTTATGGTCCTCTTGCTTGGTTTCTTGCAAGCACAACACGTCGGGTTGATTACTTTGTAGCCAATCCAAGACATGCGGCAGCCTAACGTTTAACGAATTGACATTCCAGGTAGCAAACTTCATTGGGCCATCAATTCATGCCATTGTGACGCAACAAGGCATCGATATTTGGCGCGCGACCGCGAAATGCCGTAAACGATTCCAAAGCTGGCCTAGACCCGCCTTGCGCCAAAATTTCTTGCCAATAGCGTTGGCCTGTTTCTGGGCAAAGCACGCCGTTTTCTTCAAATAGGCTGTAGGCATCGGCCGATAAGACTTCTGCCCATTTATAGCTGTAATAACCGGCCGAGTAGCCACCGGAAAAGATGTGGGTGAAATTATTTGGAAAGCGGTTCCATTTTGGTGGGCGTACCACCGCCACTTCATCACGCACCTCCTCGATGAGGTCCAAGGCGGTTTTTTTGCCGTGTGGATCAAAGGAGCCGTGTAAGCGGATGTCAAATA
>CAJBBQ010000111.1 GCA_903951385.1 uncultured Pseudomonadota bacterium | reverse complement strand
GGGTTGCTGACGCTGCCTTTTTTCAAGCTTAAAACAATGTCGTCTAAAGGTTTAACTATCATGCTCGGCAATAACCAGCCTAGCTTACCACCTTGGGCCGCAGAGGGTTTATCCAGTGATTTGTCTTGAGCAATACGCTCAAACGATTCGTTGTTTTCTAGGCGTTTGCTCACCTCTTGTGCTTCTTGCTCGCTACCTAAGAGAATCTGCGACACGCTGTACTCGTTCGAGTTTCGGCCACTTTTAGTGGAGTCCAATTGACGGTTGTATTCATTACGTACGTCTTCTTCTTTGATTGGATTTTTCTTAAAGTAGTCCGCAAACCAAGCGTCGACAAGAACTTGTTGCTGCATTAGTTTCACTTGCGCTTTGACTTCGGGTAAGGTGTCTAACTTTTTCTTACGCGCATCACCGGCCACCAATTCACGCGCGATCAACTCATTCAAGACCATTTTTTCTGCATCCGGACCCACTTGTTGGCCTTGGGCTTGCAGGTTTTGCATGAAGTGATTGAGTTGCTCTTGGCTGATGGCCACGCCGTTGACGGTCTTGATGGCTTTGGCTGTTTCGATGTTGGCTTTAGACTCCTTGCTGGCTTTTTCCGCGGCTAATGCGGCGATACTGCCTAATGCTAGGCTAAAGCAAAGTAAGAGCTTAACTGCGTGACTAAAGCGAGGTGTGGCCATGACTGTATCCTTAATAATGAGTGCGGCCATTATAAACTATGCTCCATGCTTTGCACCCATAAGGCAGAGAAGTGCCACTAGGGATGCTGGTATAATTTAGATCATTTCCTCTTGCCTTACCCTTGCATCAACATGCCAATTAACCAAATACCCCATTATGATGTAGCCATTGTCGGTGCTGGCCCGGCTGGAGCATTGGCTGCCTATGAGGTGGCTAAAGCAGGATTGCGCTGCGTGATCTTGGAAAAAGAATGCTTGCCTCGCTATAAGGTATGCGGTGGTGGGCTCATATACAAAGCTAGAAAAGCCCTGGATATAGACATTGGTTCTGCTATAGAGCGCGAATTGACCGTAACCGAAATCGCTCTATTTGGTTCTACAAAAATCTATCGCACGCCGCCGCAAGAAAAGCCCATGGTCACCATGGTCATGCGCGACCAATTTGATCAGATTCTGATCAAGGCGGCCTGTGAACAGGGCGCGGAATTGCTAGAAGCCTTTGCCTTAAAGGCGCTGCAAGTAAAAGGCGATGATGTCCATCTGACCGATGCCAGCGGGAGGCAAGTCTCGGCCAAGATGGTTGTTGGGGCCGATGGGGCCAATAGCGCGGTAGGGCGTTTGGGTGGTTGGGGTCATTTTGAGGCAGTGGCGCCAGCCTTGGAATGCGAGTTGACGGTTTCGGATGTGGATATGGCGCGTTTTTCTGGCACCGCTCGTTTTGATTTGGATATTCCTAAAGACGGTTACGGCTGGGTTTTTCCTAAGGGTCAACATTTATCTATAGGCGTAGGGCGCTTTTTTAATAAAGAGCGTATTAACCTTCATCAGTCTTTAGATACATACCTTGCGCATTTGGGCTTGCAGGCTTATGCCGATAAAACCGTGCACGGCTTTGTCATTCCGTTGCACCCTAGAAAAGAGGGCGCGATTTTAGGCCGATTGTTCTTGGTCGGCGATGCGGCAGGCTTCGCCGATCCGGTTTTAGGTGAGGGGTTAAGCTCGGCTATTTTGAGTGGAATAGCCGTGGGCAAGGCCATTGCTGCATCGGACATGGACTTGGCACGCGCGAAAGTTGATTATCAACGCTATGTCGATAAGGAAGTTTTGGCGGATTTGGCAACGGCGCGCAAACTGGCCAGTTTTTGCTACTTGTCACCGACCATGCGCAATTGGCTATTGGCAAAATCCAGTGAACGCTTGATCACAGCAATGACAAAAATCATCATGGGCGAAAGCCATTACCTGGATTACCAAATGCGCTTTATGAATAAGCTGAAATTTTGGGGATAAGTTAAAGCTGGCTTGATTCGCAACTAGCAGTGCCTTCTAAGCGAGTACTAGGGTTTTCATCCCCTAATTAGAAAAAACAAAAGCCCCATAGCAGGGGCTTTAATTTTTTGGCGGAGAGCGAGGGATTCGAACCCTCGATACAGATTTAAGCCCGTATGCTTC
>CAJBBQ010000110.1 GCA_903951385.1 uncultured Pseudomonadota bacterium | reverse complement strand
CGGATTGCTGAGCAAAACCAATTGAGTCTGGCTGAATTTACCGAAGCCTTAGCCAAAGACGGCGTTAGCATGACGAAATTTCGGGCAGACATACGCAATGAAATTACCCTGGCACGCTTGCGCGAGCGAGAAGTGGATGGCCGCGTCAACGTCAGCGAATCAGAAATCGATAACTTCTTAACCAGCCAAGCTGCCAACAATGAAAATCAAGACGAGTACGAGATTGCCCACTTGCTCATCCGTACCCCAGAAGAAGGTGCCACGGAAGACATACAAAAAGCCAAAAGCAAAGTAGACAAGGCACTCAGTGAGCTTAACGGCGGGGTGAGTTTTGCCAAAGTATCCGCTAGCTATTCCGATGCGCCCAACGCTTTAGAAGGTGGCAGCCTAGGCTGGAAAAGTGCCGCACAAATGCCGGCCTTGTTTCTTGATGCCTTAAAAGCCATGAAAGTAGGCGAAGTATCCGCCCCACTGCGCAGCCCTAACGGTTTCCATGTATTGAAATTAAACAACAAACGCGGCGGCAACTCGCCCTTGGTCATACAACAAACCCATGCCAGGCATATCTTAATCAAGCTGTCGGAAATCATGTCTGAAAAAGACGGCAAACTCAAAATTGACGGCATCAAAGAACGCTTGGATAACGGCGAAAAATTTGAAGCCTTGGCCAGGCAATACTCCGAAGACAGCACTGCCTCGACTGGTGGCGATTTAAATTGGGTCAACCCAGGCGACACCGTGCCTCAGTTTGAAAAAGCCATGAACGAACTAAAAGACTTGCAAATAAGCCCCCCGGTGCGCACGCAATTTGGTTGGCACCTGATTCAAGTCATGGAACGCCGCAGCCAAGACATGAGCAAAGACGCCGCCAGACTGAAAGCACGCCAAGAGATTCGTGCGAAAAAAGCCGACGAAGCCTACCAAGATTGGATACGCGAATTGCGTGACCGCGCTTACGTGGAAATACGGCTTGAAGATAAATTTTAAGCGCCATACGGCCCAGCTTTTCGCTCCGCCAAATCCAGTCCTCGCATGACCGCCTTCTTACCAAAAATCCTCCTCAGCGCCGGTGAACCGGCTGGCATTGGTCCGGATTTGTGCGTGATGTTGGCGCAGCAAAAACTGGATGCCGAGCTGGTGGTCATCGCCAATGCAGCCATGCTGGAAGCGCGTGCCGCCATGCTGCACTTGCCTTTGCATACGCAAACGTATGCCGCACAGCAACCCAAACGCCATCTCGGTAATGGCAGCCTGACGGTTTGGGATCAGGCGCTGGCAGAAACCGCACAGCCCGGCGTACTCAATGCAAACAACAGCCCATACGTTCTAGATTGCTTGCGCAGCGCCACGCTAGCTTGCCTAAACCATGAGTTTGATGCGCTGGTCACCGCGCCTGTGCATAAAGGTATCATCAACGCTGCCGGGATTAGCTTTAGCGGGCACACGGAATTCCTAGCCGAATTAAGTCGCACCCCGCAAGTGGTCATGATGCTGGTCGGCGGTGGCATGCGCGTGGCACTGGCGACCACGCATTTAGCGCTCAAGGATGTGCCAGCCGCCATTACCCAGACCAGCTTAGAGACTTGCTTGCGCATCTTGCATGAGGATTTAATCACTAAGTTTGCCATTGCCCAACCGCGTATCTTAGTAGCGGGCTTGAATCCGCACGCCGGTGAAGACGGCTACTTGGGTCGCGAAGAAATTGAAATAATCAACCCGGTATTAACAAAACTGCGTAGTGCAGGCATGCAATTAATCGGCGCCTTGCCGGCCGACACCTTATTTTCGCCTAGCAATTTGCAACAAGCGGATGCCGTGTTAGCCATGTACCACGACCAAGGGCTGCCTGTGCTCAAGCATGCCAGCTTCGGCACTGGGGTCAACGTCACACTGGGCTTACCCATACTGCGCACCTCAGTCGACCACGGTACCGCTTTAACGCTAGCCGGTAGCGGTCGCATCGAAATAGGCAGCTTGTTGGCCGCCATCGATTTAGCCATAGAACTCAGTCGTCAACGTGCCGCCTTAGAGCAATAAACCATGAAACACGTCGCAAAAAAACGCTTTGGCCAAAATTTTCTGACCGACCAAGGCGTCATCAACAGCTTAGTCGAGGCGATTGCACCGCAAACCGCCGACCTCATGGTGGAAATAGGCCCAGGGCTGGGTGCGTTGACCAAGCCCTTGTTGCAAAAATTAAAGCTACTGCATGTGGTGGAAGTGGACCGCGACATCATCGCTTGGATGCAGGCGGAGTATGCCAAGCCGGCTTATGCGCAAAGCAACATCAGCATACACAATGCCGACGCCCTTAAATTCGACTTCAGCAGCTTAGGCCAAGGCTTACGCGTTACCGGCAACCTACCCTACAACATTTCCACCCCCATCTTATTTCACTTGCTGGCCAATGTATCGCACATCACTGACATGCACTTTATGCTGCAAAAAGAGGTGGTGGAACGCATGGTGGCCCAAGCTTCAACGTCGGCCTATGGCCGGTTAAGCGTGATGCTGCAATACCACTTGCACATGGACTATTTGATCACCGTACCACCCAGCGCATTTGAGCCCGCACCCAAAGTGGAATCGGCTTTTGTACGCTGCGTGCCGCACGCCACGCTGCCCTTTATCGCTAAAGATGAAGCCGTGTTTGCAAAAGTCGTGTTGGCGGCTTTCTCCCAACGCCGCAAGACCTTGCGCAACACCCTCAAAGGCCTATTAGCAGACGAAGGCTTTAACGCCCTAAACATAGACTCGCAACAGCGAGCAGAAAATTTAAGCGTGGCCGATTTTGTCGCCATAGCCAATTACCTGAGCTGATATAATGCCAGCCTTGCAGCATCCATTTCCAACCAACTTTTTTAGGACGACCTTATGCGTATCATACTTCTAGGCGCGCCCGGTGCAGGCAAAGGCACTCAAGCTACCTACTTACGTGAAAAATTTAACATTCCACAAATCTCAACCGGCGACATGTTGCGTGCCGCGGTTAAGGCCGGCAGCCCCTTGGGTTTGGAAGCAAAAAGTTTCATGGACAGCGGCGGTTTGGTGCCGGATGCAGTGATCATAGGCTTAGTCAGCGAGCGCATTAAAGAAGCCGATTGCGCCAACGGCTTTTTATTCGACGGGTTTCCGCGCACCATACCTCAGGCCGAAGCCATGAAACAGGCCGGCGTAGGCATAGACTACGTAGTGGAAATTGACGTGCCCGACGACGCCATTGTTGAGCGCATGAGCGGTCGTCGCTCCCACGCAGCAAGCGGTCGCACTTACCACATCAAATTCAACCCACCCAAAGTAGCTGGCAAAGACGACATTACCGGTGAAGACTTGGTGCAGCGCCCGGACGACGCCGCTGAAACCGTCATGACCCGACTTGATGTCTACCACAGCCAAACCAAGCCACTGGTGAAATACTACGCGGACTGGGCCAACGGCGGCGCAGCCGGTGCACCAAAGCACGTCTTCGTCAACGGCTTGGGCGACATGAACGCCATACGCGATAGCATATTCGCTGCGCTTAAATAAGCTTTAGCCAAAGCTAAGCCTTGCCAAAACCAGCCTCCTTGCTCAGGCCCGCCTTAAGCTTAAGTTTTTGGGCTGGCCTGGTCTTGGTAACGCTCTTGGGTTTAATGCCCGGATCATCCTTGCCGCAAGCCTTGCTGTTTTGGGACAAAGCCCAACACGGCTTGGCCTTTGCTTTATTGGCCTTGATCGGCTGCTTTACTTTCCCACGCCGCCTAACTGCCGTCTTACTGGGCTTAATCCTGCATGGGGCAGTCATAGAGGTATTGCAAAGCCTGCTGCAGCTTGGCCGCTTCGGTGACGTTTACGACAGTTTGGCCGATACCCTGGGCGTTTTGATCGGCTACAGCGTCTACCAATTAAGCCTCAAGCGCTAACAGTCAGGCCGTCTTAAAGCGCGCATCGCCGCGCTATTATTCCAGCTAAAAATCGCATTATTGGACGGCCAAAGGTATAATCTAGCCATTCAATTACATTCCATGAAGCCTTAAATTATGCAGCAGCAGTACCCCTTCCAAGAAATCGAACGCGCCGCCCAAAACGAATGGGCAAGCAAACAAACCTTTGCCGCCAGCGAGACCAGCGACAAACCAAAATACTATTGTTTGTCCATGTTCCCCTACCCCTCTGGGCGCTTACACATGGGCCACGTGCGCAATTACACCATAGGCGATGTCTTGAGTCGTTTCCATAAGATGAAAGGCTACAACGTTATGCAGCCCATGGGTTGGGATGCGTTTGGTTTGCCGGCGGAAAATGCCGCCATTAAGCACAACACCGCGCCGGCCAAATGGACTTATGAAAACATAGAGCACATGAAAACCCAGCTCAAACAATTGGGTTTGGGCGTCGATTGGAATAGGGAAATTGCAACGTGCACGCCGGAATACTACCGCTGGGAACAGTG
>CAJBBQ010000109.1 GCA_903951385.1 uncultured Pseudomonadota bacterium | reverse complement strand
GGTTGAGGACAGCATGCCCAGGGAGCCCGTCATCAGCATCCAAGAGTTGGCGCGCAATTGGGCACCCGCATCCAACCACCACCGCCACAAACTTGGCTAAGGTGCTGAGCATGGCTAAGTTTTGCATGGCGACCAATTGGATGAGTAAGGCCATGATGCCTAAAGGGGCGATGCGCATGATCCAACCTACCACTTGCATGCACATGGCCAGGCCTTCTTGTAACAGGGCTAACAGGCCTTTGTAGCGGTCGCCACCGATGACCAGTGCTATGCCTAAAATTAGCGCAAAACACACCACCGCCAGCACGTTGCCTTGTGACAAAGCAGCAAAGGGATTAAGGAAAAGACCGTGTAGAAATTGCGCTAAAAATTCTGGCAAGGGCAGTTGCTTGGCTTCGAAGTTTTGCATGGCATGCTCAAACATAGACAGATGCAAGCCTGCCCCAGGCTTAAAGTAATTGCCGGCCAGCAATGCCAGCGTGATAGCAATCGCCATGCTGCTGATAAAAAACACTAAAGTGCTGACCCATACCCTATGCATTTGCTGGTGTTGGCGCAGGTTAGCGATGCCGACCGCAATGGAACAAAACACCAAGGGGATCAAGATCATTTTGAGTAAGTCGATGAACAGGGTGCCCAGCAAACTGGCGGCATAGACCCCGCCTTGCGTCACTGGGTGGGATGCACCTAGATCATGAAAATAAGCCCCTAGCGCCACCCCAAACACAGCGCCTAATAAAATTTGCAGGTTGAGGCTAGGCCATTTCATCATGCCATTAAGCCTTGTCGGCTTTTACTTTGACGGCTTTAGCGGGTTTTTTGACTGGGGCTTTTTCCGCGACCGTGGCTTTTTTGACGGCAGTGGTTTTTTTAACAGCAGTGGGTTTTTTAACCGTGCTGGCTTTTTTTGGCGCAGCCACTTTTTCCACAGCCGGCGCCTCCGCCGCGACGGCACTTGGCGCTGGCACTGGTTTCTCTAGCGCTTTCTTCACCGGCGTGTCTGCGGTTTTTTCAAATACGGCCGCGAAGAAACCATCGGTCTGGTGCAAATGCGGCAGCAGTTTTAAATAAGGGCCGGTGTCCAAGGCAATTTGCTGTTGGCTCAAAATCTCAGCCGCGTTGAGCAAGGTGTAGTCTGGGTGAGCGGCTAAAAAAGCTTGCGCTATCTGTTCGTTTTCGTCGCTTAACAAACTGCAGGTGGAATAAATTAAACGGCCACCGGCTTTAGTTAACTTGGCCGCACGGGCTAAAATCGCCGCTTGCTTAACGGTTAACTCGGCTAAATCTTGTGGCGTTTGGCGCCATTTTAAATCCGGATTACGGCGCAATGTGCCCAAGCCTGTACAGGGTGCATCGACCAACACGCGATCAAATTTTCCGTTTAAGCGTTTTAATTTAGGGTCATTTTCACCGTTGATGCGCTGCGCATTAAGGTTGCTTAAGCCGGAGCGTTTTAGGCGCTGACCTAGGCTGTGCAAGCGTTTTTCCGACACATCAAACGCATACAAACGGCCGGTGTTGCGCATCAAGGCGCCCATGGCCAAGGTCTTGCCGCCGGCACCGGCACAGAAATCCGCCACCATCATGCCGCGCTTGGCTGCCACCAGATGCGCAAGGATTTGACTGCCTTCGTCTTGCACTTCGATTTGGCCATCGGTAAACATCACATGACGGCTAATGTTTAAGCGCAAAGGCATGCGCAAGCCGATAGGTGAATACGGGGTGGGGGTGATGTTCGCCTCCCCCGTGGTGTTTTCGGCGATAAATTTTGCCAGCACCTCATCGCGCGTGGCTTTGATGGTGTTGACGCGTATATCCAAGGTCGCGCCTTCGTGCATGCTGCGGGCTATGGTCAAGGCCTCAGCCTCACCGTATTGCGCCACCAATTTCTCCCACAACCAATCGCGCACATCAGCCTGCACGGCCAACGGTAGGTTTTCTGTGGATTTGGCTTTAATGGTGCGGGCCCATTCGATTTGCTGCTCGCTGAGCATGGGCTCCATTTTTTGTATGCTCATGCCTTGTATGCGTAACATCCAAGCCAAGACCAATTTACGCGCGTCGTCGTTATCGGTGTCGTCGGTGGCGGTGACCGCACTTAAAAAGCGTAAGCGGCGCAATACGCCGTAAACACTCTCGGCAACAAAAGCGCGTTCTTTGGTGCCCAAATCGCGGTTGTTGCGAAAAAATTCGCTCAGCTTGGCATCCGCCGGGCTATTGAATTCCAGCAGATTGGATAACATTACCGCCGCTTGCCGGATTAAATTTGGGGTCATTTGCTTTTCTTTATATGGTTAATGCGGCCAGCGACTTGCGCTAGACAGGATAGGCTTAGAGAACAAGCGTAGGCGCTTCGCCGGCTTTTTGCGCACGCACTTGGCCTATGTGAAACACGCTTTCGCCCGCCTCAGTTAATAAGTCTATGGCAGCAGCAGCATGCTCTTCAGCCACAATCACGGCCATGCCTATGCCGCAATTAAAGGTTTTATACATTTCCAAATCCGCGACATTGCCTTGGGCTTGCAGCCACGTGAATAAAGGCGGCATAGGCCAACTGCCTTTTTTAATTTCCGCGGTTAAACCCGCTGGCAAGACACGCGGGATGTTTTCCGTGATGCCGCCACCGGTAATGTGCGCCATGCCTTTTACCGGCAGGGTGGCCAGCAACTGCAACAAAGGTTTAACGTAAATACGCGTGGGCGCCATCACCACGTCTTTAAATGGGCGACCATGAAAGTCCGATGTAAAAT
>CAJBBQ010000108.1 GCA_903951385.1 uncultured Pseudomonadota bacterium | reverse complement strand
TGCCTAAGGCTTGTTTTGAAACAAAATCAAACTGGATAATTGCATGACTAGCCTAGAAGTAAAAATCATCAACAAGCTCGGACTGCATGCGCGCGCCTCCACCAAGCTGACGCAAACGGCCAGCAAGTTTGCCAGCGAAGTTTGGATTACCCGCAATGGTCGCCGCGTCAATGCCAAAAGCATCATGGGCGTCATGATGTTAGCCGCGTCACAAGGCTCCATGGTGACCTTAGAAGCCAACGGCACGGACGAACAAGAGGCCATTGCCGCGCTGAGCGCGCTGATCGCCGATTACTTCGGTGAGGGTGAATGATGGACAAAAGGCAGTCGCATGACTAGTTTTTGCCTACACGGTGTCGGGGTATCCAGTGGCATAGCCATAGGCCATACGCATTTGGTATCCAATGCCTTGTTGGAAGTGGTGCATTACCCCTTACCGGCGCATTTAATCGACGCAGAAATAAATCGTTTTAGCGACGCGATCGCAACCGTTAAGCAAGATTTAATGAAAATTAACAGCAGTTTGCGCAAAAATGCCCCTGCTGAGTTGGCTGCTTTTATCGGCACGCATCTAATGATGTTAGAAGATAAATCGCTAGCAGAAATCCCCAAAGACATCATACGCAACGAGTTATGCAATGCCGAGTGGGCGATTAAATTGCAAATGGATGACATCGTTGAGCAATTTGAGCAAATTGAAGACGATTACTTGCGTGAGCGCAAACAAGACGTCATCCAAGTGGTGGAGCGCGTCATCAAAGTCTTGCTCGGCCACCCCAGTCAACTTTCCACGGAACGGCAAACCAGCGCCTTAAACGAAGAGCGCAAACTGATCTTGGTGGCCCACGACATCTCGCCGGCAGACGCCATCCAATTTAAGCACCACGAATTTGCTGCGTTCATTACCGACGTGGGCGGCATCACCTCGCACACCGCCATATTGGCGCGCAGCCTGAATATCCCGTCCATCGTCGCCTTGCAAAAAGCCCGCGATTTAATTCGTGACGGCGAGTTAATCATTGTTGATGGCAGCCAAGGGGTGGTGATCGTCAACCCCGATGTCAGCATCCTCACCGAATATAAATTGCGCCAAGAGCAATGGGAACTTGAGCAACAAAAACTACAGCGCATCAAAACCACCAAGGCCGTCACCTTGGATGGCGTGGCCGTTGAATTATTTGCCAACATTGAAGTGCCAGAAGACGTGGTGGCGGTCAGCGCATCCGGCGCCACCGGCATCGGTTTGTATAGAACGGAATTCCTGTTCATGAACAGGCGCGAAATGCCCGATGAAGAGGAGCAATTCCAGGCCTACAAAACCGTCGCCGTGGCCATGAAAGGCTTGCCGGTCATTATCCGCACCTTGGATTTAGGCGCAGACAAACAAATGAACCCCGATACCGTGGTGACCTGCGCCAACCCAGCCTTAGGCTTGCGCGCCATCCGTTATTGCTTAAGCGAACCGCAGATTTTTCATACGCAATTACGCGCCTTGTTGCGTGCCTCGCAGTTTGGTCAGATCAAAATTTTAATTCCCATGCTGTCCAACCTGGCCGAATTACGCCAGTGCAAATTGCTCTTAGAGCGAGCTAAAATCAGCTTACGCAAACAGAACGTGGCCTTTAATGAAGCTACCCCACTGGGCGGCATGATAGAAATCCCGGCAGCGGCCATCAATGCCGAGGCCTTTGCTAAAGAATTGGACTTTCTGTCCATAGGCACCAACGATTTAATTCAATATACCTTGGCCATCGATCGAACCGATGACGCCGTGGCGCATCTATACAACCCGATACACCCATCGGTGCTGAAGTTAATTACCATGACCATCAAGGCCGGTGAAAAGTTAGGCAAATCGGTGTCGGTTTGCGGTGAAATGGCCGGCGACATTAAGCTGACCAAGCTCTTAGTTGGCATGGGCTTAAGGCAGTTGTCCATGCACCCCTCGCACATTTTGGGGGTCAAGCAACAGATCTTACGCAGCCAAGCGTCGCAACTTAAAGACCAAGCGCGAAAAATTTTAACGCAAACTGACATAGAAAAAATTGAACCGCTGCTGGCTAAATTAAACAGCAGCCCGCATTTAAAATTGAAATAGCCCTATAAGGATAAACGACCGTGTCGGCCTCATCATTAAGCCATAACCCCCTCTTGCACTTCTCGGGTTTACCCAAATTTGAAGCAGTGCAAGCGGAGCACATTAGCCCAGCCATGGACCATTTGCTCAGCGAAGCCAGAGCAACCATAGACAGCCTGGCCAACGCCAGCGAAAAAGTCACGTGGGATAATTTCGCTGCCAAATTGGAAGACATGGAAGAAAAGTTAGCCCGCGCCTGGTCACAAGTCGGCCACATGAATGGCGTGGTCAACAGCCCTGCCCTGCGTGAAGCTTACAACACCAACCTATCCAAACTCACGGATTTTTATGCTGACCTCGGCCAGGACGAGCGCCTCTACGCAAAATTTCGCAGCCTACGCGCCGACCCCGCTTACGCCAAACTGACGCCAGCACAGCAGAAAATCATAGAAAACGAATTGCGTGATTTTCGCTTAGGCGGTGCCGAATTGGCGCCGGCAGAAAAAAGTCGCTTTAAAGCCATACAAGAGGAATTATCCAAACTGGCTTCCAAGTTTGAAGAGAATGTCTTGGACAACACCAACGATTACACCTTGCTAGTTGAAGACCTGTGCCGCTTAAGCGGCATCCCCGAGGACGTATTGGCCACCGCGCAAGCGGCCGCCAAAGAATCCGGCAAGAACGGCTACCAATTTAGCTTGCACTTCCCGTCTTATTTACCGGTGTTGCAATACGCCGATAATCGGGAATTGCGCGAAACCCTATACCGCGCTTACGCCACCCGCGCCTCTGAATTTGGCAAAGCAGAATGGGA
>CAJBBQ010000107.1 GCA_903951385.1 uncultured Pseudomonadota bacterium | reverse complement strand
GGCACCTCGATGTCGGCCCATCGCATCCTGGGGCTGGAGCAGGTCCCAAGGGTTCGGCTGTTCGCCGATTAAAGCGGTACGCGAGCTGGGTTTAAAACGTCGTGAGACAGTTTGGTCCCTATCTGCCGTGGGCGCTGGAAATTTGAAGGGACCTGCTCCTAGTACGAGAGGACCGGAGTGGACGTATCTCTGGTGGACCGGTTATCATGCCAATGGTATAGCCGGGTAGCTAAATACGGAAGAGATAAACGCTGAAAGCATCTAAGCGTGAAACTCGCCTTGAGATGAGATTTCCCTGGGGGTTTAACCCCCCTAAAGAGTCGTTCGAGACCAGGACGTTGATAGGACGGATGTGGAAGTGCAGTAATGCATTAAGCTGACCGTTACTAATTGCTCGTGAGGCTTGATCCTATAACCTTAAAACTTGAACCTGAATGCACGATAAGTGTGATTTAGGTGACAGTGGTGGGTGTTTTATAAGTGACTTAGGTTAAGACAATGTAATCAATTAAACCCATTTGCTTGGACGCATGACCGTAAAGGTCATGTCCGTGGAATATAGCCAATAAATTGGCTTATTCGCACGCCACACTTTACTTCTTCTGTTTGTTAAAAGCTGCATTGATTCCTTTTTAGAAAGTGAATGAATGTAAGTTTAAGACGCTGATTCCATGCAAATGGGATTGAGCGCACAGCATATCTGCTTGTGAGCCTTTGTGAAAAGCTAAGGGTCATGAGTGTTACCGGTTATGCTTGGCGGCCATAGCGGTTTGGACCCACCCCTTCCCATCTCGAACAGGGCCGTGAAACGAACCAGCGCCAATGATAGTATGCTTCTTGCATGCGAAAGTAGGTCACTGCCAAGCTATTTATACAGACTGCCCTCGTGCGGTCGGCTAAACCCCCTCTATGAAAATAGCGGGGGTTTTTAGATTTACGGCTGGGTGGTTTTAGGACGCGTTGATTACGCTGTGCAACATCTCTAAGCCAAATCCAACACCAAAGCCATTGGTGTCAGCCATGATGGCGCCTAAGCCACCTTTGCGGTTGGCTGAAGATAAGTCTACGTGCAGCCATGGCACATCGTTCTCTATGAATCGTCCCAGGAATCGAGCAGCGTGAATGTGGTCTGCGCCACCGTCCAAGGTGCATTGCTTAATGTCGGCGATGTCGCTGTCTAGATCCGCTTCGTAATCCTCGTCAAATGGGAAGGCGTGCACGCGTTCGCCAGCCTTATTGCCTGCACCCACTGCCTTGCATGCCAATTCTGGACGGTTGCTGATTACTCCGCTCATTCTGTCGCCCAGGGCTGAAATCATGCTGCCGGTTAAGGTTGCAAAATCCATCATAAATTCAGGTTTTTCGCGGCTGGCTAGCGTCAGCGTGTCGGCTAGTACCATGCGGCCCTCGGCGTCCGTGTGGACTATCTCTATGCTGGTCCCATTGAGTGACGTTACCACGTCATTTTGTTTGTAGGCTAATGGGCCGATGTGGTTTTGCGCGATGGCTAACCAACAATCAATTCGGGCCGGTAATTGCTGTTGGCTGGCCGCTAAAAGAATGCCAAGTGCTACGGCTGATCCATTCATGTCTTCGTGCATGCCTTGCATGTATTTGGCCGGTTTAAGGTTATGGCCACCGGTATCAAAGCAAATGCCTTTACCCACTAATGCTATGTGCTTGGATGCATTGCTGGGCTGGTAGCTTAAACGCACGATCGCCGCATCCTGGGGGTCGCTGCCTTGACCAACGGCATAAAACGCGCCGGCGCCCATTTTTTTAAGGGAGGCCATGTCGAATTCTTGATGTGACCAGCCCATTTCCTTTGCTAATAAGGCAATCTTTTCCCGGTATAGGCTGGGCGTAAGTTCGTTAGGTGGGGTCACCGTTAATTGCCGGCATAAAGCATTGCCGGCTACGCGCGCATTCACGTAATCGTAATTATGCGTAGCTTGATAGCCATGTAGGCTAACTTTAGTTAAGGGCTTATGCTCATTTTTAGCCTTTTTGCTAGGCAGTGCCACGCTGTTGGCGGTCGCCACGTAATAGGCTGCGCAGGCATTGGCCTCTTTGTTTTCTTCGTCACCAAATACGCAAATAGCCAGTTCGGTAGCATGCTCATCTAGCAACGGTTTCAAGGCTTTTCTTAATAGGCTATGCCGTTGAAAAACCGTCAAATTTTCTTTTAATAGCACAAAACACGCTAGGCTATTGTTGGGTAAATCCACCGCTACAGGCGTCTTATTCAAGTCTTGGTATTCGCTGCCTATGCGTTTTAGCTTTGCTTGCAAGTTGTCGACAAAAGGCATGTTCGTTGGCACCTCTTCTGACATAATGAAAAGTATGTGTTTTTCAGAACTTAGCGTTTTTTCACTGCATATCTCTGCATTTTGAACTAACTTTACCGGCATGTTGAATTTCCTAACTCTTATATAAGATGTATTACAAATCTAGCAAATCTCGCTAAATGAGCGCTTGCAAACTACGGTTTAACTTGACCAAAATGGCTAAAAAAGCCACACTAACACCTAGATTAAACGAACATTCATGATTGCTCTTTTAATAGAACATTCTAATTCACGTTTAGTTGCGTTCGTATGATTTAAATTATACGCGTAGCAACCACAACACGGAGATATCTCACGCATGGCAACAAATCAACAAGCTAAGGGTTTGACTGAAACGGATCCACAGGAAACGCAGGAGTGGTTAGATGCGCTGACTGCTGTTATCGATAATGAAGGCAACGAGCGTGCCCATTTCTTACTCGAAGCGATGATAGATAAGGCCCGCCGTTCTGGTAGCAACTTACCTTATAACGCCACTACCGCCTACGTGAATACCATTCCTACGCACTTGCAACAACGCTTGCCAGGTAACCCGGAAATGGAACGCCGCATTCGTGCTTTGGTTCGTTGGAATGCCATCATGACCGTGTTGCGTGCCAATGAAAAATCCCCAGGTGTGGGTGGGCACATTGCCAGTTTCCAATCGGCCGCGACGCTTTACGACACCGCCTTTAACTATTTCTTCCGCGCAGCCAATGAGAATTTTGGTGGCGATTGCGTCTACTTCCAAGGTCACTCTTCACCAGGTGTTTACGCCCGCGCTTTTCTAGAAGGCCGTATTACTGAAGAGCAATTGACTAACTTCCGTCAAGAAGTCGGCGGCAACGGTTTACCCAGTTACCCGCATCCATGGTTGATGCCGGATTTCTGGCAATTTCCAACCGTGTCCATGGGCTTAGGCCCGATTACCGGTATTTATCAAGCACGTTTCCTTAAGTATTTGCACGACCGTGGCATCGCGGACACCAGCGATCGTAAGGTTTGGGTGTTCTGTGGTGACGGTGAAATGGATGAGCCTGAATCCTTAGGTGCGATATCTTTGGCCAGCCGTGAAAAATTAGACAATCTAATTTTCGTCATTAACTGCAACTTGCAACGCTTGGATGGCCCAGTGCGAGGCAACGGCAAAATCATCCAAGAATTGGAATCGGATTTCCGCGGTTCGGGTTGGAATGTATTGAAAGTTATTTGGGGTTCGTATTGGGACCCATTGTTGGCCATGGACAAAGACGGTTTGTTGAAAAAACGCATGGAAGAGTGCGTTGATGGCGAATACCAAAACTTCAAGGCCAAAGGCGGCGCATACACGCGTGAACACTTCTTTGGTAAATACCCTGAGCTAAAAGAAATGGTGGCGGCCATGAGCGACCAGGACATTTGGCGCTTAAATCGTGGTGGCCATGATCCACACAAAGTGTACGCAGCCTACCATTCTGCCGTGAACCACAAAGGCCAACCTACGGTTATTTTAGCTAAAACCGTTAAAGGCTATGGCATGGGCGAAGCCGGCGAAGGTCAGAACATCACTCACCAGCAAAAAAGCATGGACTTGACTTCGCTGAAAGCCTTTAGGGACCGTTTTGATCTGCCCATCACCGACGAGCAAGTCGAGAATTTGAGCTTTTACAAACCTGCCGCTGACAGTCCAGAAATGGTCTATATGGCCGAGCGTCGGGCCGCCATGGGCGGTTCTGTGCCAGCTCGTCGTCGTAAGGGCAACGATTTAGTGGTGCCTGAGTTGTCTGCATTTGAAAACATGTTGGTCTCCACCGGTGAGCGTGAAATCTCCACCACCATGGCTTTTGTCCGCATCTTATCGACTTTGGTGCGTGATAAACAATTGGGTAAATACATAGTGCCTATCGTGCCTGATGAGGCGCGCACTTTTGGTATGGAGGGCATGTTCCGTCAATTGGGTATTTATGCCAGCCAAGGCCAGTTATACGAGCCTATGGATTCCGATCAAGTGATGTATTACAAAGAATCCAAAGACGGTCAAATTTTGGAAGAGGGCATCAACGAAGCCGGTTCATTCTCTAGCTGGATAGCCGCGGCCACGTCTTACAGCGTGTCTGGCGTGCAGATGATTCCGTTCTACATCTTTTATTCGATGTTTGGTTTCCAACGCATAGGCGATTTAGCTTGGGCTGCGGGCGATTCACGTGCACGTGGCTTCTTGTTGGGCGCGACCGCCGGCCGCACTACGCTTAATGGCGAAGGCTTACAACACGAGGACGGACACAGTCATTTAATGTCTGCCACCATCCCTAATTGCTTGTCTTACGACCCAACCTTTGCTTACGAGTTGGCCGTGATTATTCAAGAAGGCATGCGTCGCATGGTGCAAAATCAAGAGGACGTGTATTACTACATCACCTTGATGAATGAAAATTACACCCATCCGGATATGCCTAAAGGCGCAGAAGCCGGCATTCTAAAAGGCATTTATAACTTCAGTAAATCAAAAGCCAAAGGTGAAAAAGTCCAGTTGATGGGCAGTGGCGTGATATTGCGTGAAGTGATAGCGGCCGCTGATATGTTGGAAAAAGATTGGGGTGTGTCAGCCGACGTATGGAGCGTTACCAGCTTCAACGAATTGCGTCGTGATGGTTTGGATGCCGAGCGTTGGAATATGCTTAATCCAGAAAAACCGCAGCGCTTAAGTTACGTGGCTGAAGTCATGAAAGGCGCCCAAGGCCCGACCATCGCTTCAACCGATTACATGAAGTCCTTTGCTGAACAAATTGCCGCTTTTGTACCAGGCAAATTTGTTGCCTTGGGTACAGACGGTTACGGTCGTTCGGATAGCCGCGAAGCCTTGCGCAGCTTCTTTGAAGTGGATAGGTATTACGTTGTTGTGGCGGCACTTAAAGCCTTGGCTGACGAAGGTAAATTGCCGGCTAGCAAAGTCAGCGAGGCCATTAAAAAATACAAGTTAGACGCTAACAAGCCTAACCCAACGACAGTTTAAGGACACAACCATGGCCATACAAGACATACTCGTCCCCGATATTGGTAATTTTGAGAGCGTTGATGTCATCGACGTTTTAGTTAAAGTCGGTGATACCGTGGCAAAAGAAGACTCGCTGATTACAGTGGAGTCGGATAAAGCGTCCATGGACATTCC
>CAJBBQ010000106.1 GCA_903951385.1 uncultured Pseudomonadota bacterium | reverse complement strand
CCAAGCGCATTGCTTCAATTAAATTTTGCCCACCAAAAGGCAGCAGGCTGCCGCCGATTAAACACAGGTCGGCACTGGCGTAATAGGCATACATCTCACCCATGCTGTCGCCCAAGATAATTTGCGTACGGCTGGCGACGGTGTCTTTGAGTGAGGAACGCTTTTCGTAAGCTAGGCCGCGTTTTTTTAGAAGGGCTTCTACCTGAGCAAAGCGTTGCGGGTGCCGCGGCACGATGACCGTCAGCAAGTCGGCTATGGGCGTGGCAGCTAGCGCATCCAAGATTAATGCTTCTTCGCCCTCGCGGGTGCTGGCAGCTAAAAATACCGGCCGCTGCCGACCAAACCAACTACGCCATTGCTCGGCTTTGGCTAGGGTGTCGCTAGGCGGTAAGGCATCGAATTTTAAATTGCCCAGGGTTTCCACGCGTTTTGCTTCTAGGCCTTGAAAGCGCTTGGCATCATTCGGCGTTTGCGCGGCAATTAAATGCAAACTTTGCAATCCGTTTTGCGCCAACTTACCCAATTTTGCGTAGCCTCTAGCGGATTTTTCTGACAGCCTGGCGTTGGCTAGCAGCACGGGAATCTGACGCTGTTGGCAAGCGGCGAGTAAATTAAACCAAATTTCCGTTTCCAGCAGCACGCCTAAGTCGGGTTGAAAATGCGTTAAAAAGCGCCTCACCATAAAAGGCAAGTCGTAGGGAAGGTAAGCGCGTTGCACACGCTTACCAAACAGCGCCTCGCTGGTGGCGCGACCGCTAGGGCTGCTGTGGGTGAGCAACAGCGTGCGTTCGGGGTATTGCTCAAGTATGCCATGGATCAATGGTGCCGCCGCGCGCGTTTCGCCCACCGACACGCAGTGCAGCCAAATGAGGCCAGATTGACGTGGCAGCCTATAAAAGCCAAAGCGCTCTCGCCAGTGTGGCCGATACGCCGCTTGTTTGACGCTGCGCAGAGCTAGCTTGCCGGCCACTAAGGGCAACAGCAAATACAGCAAAGCGGAATAAAGAAAACGGGGCATGGCGCATTTTCTCACAAAAATCCCAAGCGGGTTTTACTTGACTACCGGGCACCCCTAAACTAAAAATTTTTGCTAGAAAATTATTTTAATTTATTCTTTTATTAATAATGATAAGCAACTGATTCCAGCCTATCGCGCTATGCAAATACCGGCGCCATTTGCTAAAAAATACACCAAAATGGTGCAAAAAAAGCGAGCGAATATGGGGTTGACGGCCACAAAATAAAGGCATAAATTGCTGCTTCAGACACAACATCTTGTGCTTTTTGCCCATACCGTTGTCAAAAATAAAAGTTTTTAATTAAAAATCACGGGCTTAGCGTGTGGGAGTGATTGCCACCCGCTAAGCTAGCCGTTTTAGGGAGAAGCATCCATGCTTAAAGCAGTTGAATCAGCAAGCACGTCGCAGGCAAATTCAGAAAAAGAGATTTCCATACAGCCTGTGTCGCTGGACATCTGGGATAAGAAATACCGTTTAAAAACCAAAAGCGGTGAGCACGTGGATGCCGACATGGACGCGTCTTATGCACGCGTGGCACGGGCATTAGCGGACGTTGAAACCACGGATGAAAAGCGGGCTGAATGGCACGAGAAATTTTTATGGGCCTTGCGCCGTGGTGCCATTCCAGCTGGCCGCATTACGTCTAATGCCGGTGCGCTAGAGCACAAACCTGCTACCTCCACCATCAACTGCACGGTGTCCGGTGTCATCACCGACAGCATGGACGACATTTTAGGCAAGGTGCACGAAGCGGGTTTAACCCTAAAAGCCGGTTGCGGCATAGGTTACGAGTTTTCTACCTTGCGTCCTAAAGGCGCGTTTGTGGCCGGCGCCGGTGCTTACACCAGCGGCCCATTGTCCTTCATGGATATCTACGACAAAATGTGTTTCACCGTGTCCAGTGCCGGTGGCCGTCGTGGTGCGCAAATGGCCACCTTTGATATTTCCCATCCAGACGTGACTGACTTTATTAAAGCCAAACGTGAAAATGGCCGTTTGCGTCAGTTCAATTTGTCTTGCTTGATCACCAAAGAATTCATGGAAGCGGTTAAAGCCGATGCCGAATGGAAGTTGGCTTTCCCGGTGACAGAAAAAGAAGCCATCGTGGATGGTTTGAATGTAAACGATGCCGAGCAAGTGGTGTGGCGTGAGTGGCCAGTTAAGGGTAAATACTTAACTAAAACCGACGGCGTCGATGCCGGTAAAGTAGCATGTCGCGTGTATAAAACCATTAAGGCGCGTCGCTTGTGGGATGTGATTATGTCCAGCACATACGACTTTGCTGAGCCGGGTTTTATCTTGATCGATCGCGTCAATGAAATGAACAACAACTGGTTCTGCGAAAACATTCGCACCACCAACCCATGCGGCGAGCAACCCTTGCCACCGTACGGCGCTTGCTTGTTGGGCTCGGTTAATCTAACCCGCTTTGTTAAGCACCCGTTCACCGATGAAGCGTTTTTTGATTGGCAAGAATACCGTGAGGTGGTGGCCATATTCACCCGTATGTTGGATAACGTGGTGGAAATCAATGGTTTGCCATTGCAAGAACAACGCGATGAAATTATGCGTAAACGTCGCCACGGCATGGGCTATTTAGGCTTGGGTTCTAGCCTAACCATGATGAAAATGAAATACGGTGAAGAAGACTCACTCAAATTCACCGACGAAGTGACGCGCGTGATGGCCGAAGAAGGCTGGAACGTGGGCGTGCAATTGGCCACAGAAAAAGGCGCGGCGCCCATCATGGAAGAGAAGTTTGAAGTGACGGCGGACATGCTAGCCAAGCGCCCAGAAATGGCCGCAGACGGCATCAAAGTCGGCAGCAAAATTGCCGGTAAAGTGTTGTTAGGCAAATACAGCCGCTACATGCAGCAGTTCCCTGAAGGCTTGCGTAATCAAATCGCTACTAAAGGCGCGCGCTTTACCCACCACAGCTCTATTGCGCCTACCGGCACCATTTCCTTGTCATTGGCGAACAACGCCAGTAACGGTATTGAGCCATCGTTTGCGCACCATTACGCTCGTAACGTGATTCGTGAAGGTAAAAAATCCAAAGAGAAAGTCGATGTATTCTCTTACGAATTGTTGGCCTACCGCGAATTGATTAATTCCAAGGCCATGCCATTTAGTGAGCAAGAAGACGAAAAATTACCGGACTACTTTTTGGACTCTTCTACCATTCAAGCTAAAGCGCACGTGGACATCCAAGCGGCTTCACAAAAATGGATAGACAGCTCGATTTCTAAAACCATTAACGTGCCTACCGATTACGATTTTGAAGATTTCAAAAACATCTATTTGTATGCCTACGACAAAGGCCTAAAAGGTTGCACCACTTTTAGGTTCAATCCAGAAGCGTTCCAAGGCGTGTTGGTGACGGAAAAAGATTTGGAAAACACCACCTACAAATTCACCTTGGACGACGGCACGGAATTGGAAGTGAAAGGCAACGAAGAGATTGAATACGACGGCGAAATTCACTCTGCGGCCAATCTGTACGACGCACTTAAAGAAGGCTATTACGGTAAGTTCTAAGCGCTATTTTTAGAACACAGACCGATT
>CAJBBQ010000105.1 GCA_903951385.1 uncultured Pseudomonadota bacterium | reverse complement strand
CTCACAGACTTCGTGTATGTTTTTATTACCCACTTTTACAAAGCGCGCGGCTTTGCGTAAACGCGTGCCGTTGCAATCTGGGCAGGTTTTTGAATTGAGGTATTTGGCCAATTCTTCGCGCACGGTTTGCGAATCGGTTTCGTGATAGCGGCGTTTTAAATTGTTTAAAATTCCCTCAAAGGCATGGGTTTTTTCAAAGAAAGTGCCGCGCTCGTTGAGGTATTTAAATGGCAGGGTTTCTTTGTCGCTGCCGTGCAGTAAAACCTGTTGTATGGCCTCGGGCAATTTTTCAAATGGGCTGTCCAAATCAAATTTATAATGCGCCGCTAAACTGGCCAGCATCTGAAAGTAAAATTGGTTGCGTCTATCCCAACCTTTAATGGCGCCGGCGGCCAAGGATAAATGCGGAAAAGCCACCACCCGTTTCGGGTCAAAAAAGTTCATGTTGCCTAGACCATCGCAACTTGGGCAAGCGCCCATGGGATTGTTGAAAGAGAATAGGCGCGGCTCTAATTCAGCGAGTGAGTACTCACAAATTGGGCAGGCAAACTTAGCAGAAAACAAATGCTCGCGCTCGCTATCCATCTCAAAAGCGATGGCTTTGCCCTCGGCTAAACGCAGCGCCGTTTCGAATGATTCGGCGATGCGTTGCTTCATGTCGGGTTTAACTTTTATCCGATCTATGACCACTTCCACGCTGTGCTTGGTGGTCTTGGCCAGTTGCGGCAGCGCGTCCATTTCATAAATGGTGCCGTCTATGCGTAATCGCACAAAACCTTGCGCTTTGAGTTCTTCAAATAAATCGACTTGCTCGCCTTTGCGGTTGCTCACCACCGGCGCCAACAACATGAGCTTGGTGTCTTCTGGCAAAGCCATGACATGATCGACCATTTGGCTGACGGTTTGCGCTTCTAATTTGATGCCGTGCTCTGGGCATTCTGGATCGCCGGCACGGGCGTAAAGCAGACGCAAATAATCGTGAATTTCGGTGACGGTGCCCACGGTTGAGCGCGGGTTATGCGAGGTGGATTTTTGCTCTATGGATATGGCCGGCGACAAGCCTTCTATCAGGTCAACATCCGGCTTGTCCATGCGCGCCAAAAATTGTCTGGCGTAGGCCGATAAGGATTCCACATAACGTCGCTGGCCTTCGGCATACAAGGTATCAAAGGCCAAGGACGATTTACCGGAGCCGGATAAACCGGTGATCACCACCAGCTGATTGCGGGGAATATCCAATGAAATATTTTTAAGATTGTGCGTGCGTGCACCGCGTATTTTTATGAATTCCATCATGCTTGTGGCTAAAGGCTCGGTTAATTTTTGGCAACCTGCTAATATACCTACTTTTCTAAAATTAGCTCAAGTAATTTACATGACAGCCATAAAAAATCAGTTAGGTGGGTTGGTTAAAGACGTGGCCGCGCAAAAAATGGCCGCCCTAGTTGAAGGCAGCAGTTTAGATAAAATGACCCCAGTTGAATTGCGCGCCACCGTCAGTTTGGCCTCCATTTATGGCCTACGCATGTTCGGCCTATTTTCCATCTTGCCTATCTTTGCGGTTTACGCCGCCTCCTTTCCTGAACACCCCACCCCGCTCATGATAGGTTTGGCATTGGGTGCTTACGGCCTAACCCAAGCCTTGTTTCAACTGCCGTTTGGCATGGCCTCCGATAAATTTGGCCGCAAGCCCATGATCTATTTAGGCCTAGGCATCTTCGCGGTGGGCAGCATGATGGCAGCCTTGGCCATGAACATAGAAGGCATGATCATAGGCCGCGCCGTGCAAGGCGCCGGAGCCGTGTCTGCTGTGGTCACGGCCTTGTTGGCCGATTTAACCCGCGATGAAAATCGCACCAAGGCCATGGCCAGCATAGGCGCCACCATAGGCGTGGCCTTTGCCGTGTCCTTAGTGGGTGGACCCTTACTCAATCAATGGATAGGCGTGCCGGGCATATTCTTCATGACCGCCGTGTTGACCTTGGCCGCTATTGCTGTGGTGAAATACGTGGTGCCCGATCCGGTTAACAGCCATTACCATTCCGATGCCAGTGCCGCGCCGGCCAAACTAAAAGACGTGCTAAACAATGCACAATTGCTGCGTTTAAATTACGGTATTTTTGCTTTGCATGCCGCGCAAATGGCCATGTTTGTTGTGGTGCCGTTTGCCATTAGCAAGGCCAGTGAGCTTAACGTGAATCAACATTGGTTTATTTATTTACCGGTGTTGCTGCTGTCTTTTGCGCTGATGGTGCCGGCCATTATTTACGCAGAAAAACAGGCCAAGATGAAACAGGTGTTCGTGGCGGCCGTGGCCACCATGTTGTTTGCGCAAGTGCTTTTTGCTTTATCAATTAATTACTTTTGGGGCATCGTCTTTTCATTGACGGTGTATTTCGTGGCGTTTAATTTGTTGGAGGCCTCCTTGCCGTCCATCATCAGCAAAATGGCCCCTGCTGCTGCAAAGGGCACGGCCATGGGCGTGTACAACACCGCGCAATCCTTGGGCATCTTTGTTGGTGGTGCCATGGGCGGCTATTTATCGCACCGTTTTGGTTTTTCCAGCGTGTTTATTTTTTGTAGCGTAATGATGCTTTTATGGCTACTATTGGCTTATTCCATGCAAGCGCCACCGGCACTTAAAACCAAGATGTACAGCTTGGATGAAGCGTCGGCTGAGTTAAGTGCAGAACAAGCGAGCAAGCTTAAAAATCAGTTAAGCAAACTGGCGGGCGTATTAGAGGCAGTGGTTTTGCCGCAAGAGCGCACGGTCATTTTAAAAGTGGATTTAAAAATACATAACACGCAGGCTTGGAACGAATCCAAGGTGCAGCAACTATTGAGGGGATAAAAAATGGCATCAGTAAATAAAGTAATTTTAGTCGGTAATTTAGGCCGAGATCCTGAAGTGCGTTTCATGCCTAATGGCGACGCGGTTTGTAATTTCAGCATTGCCACCACCGATAGCTGGAAAGACAAAGCCGGCGCCAAACAAGAGCGCACCGAGTGGCACAACATTGTCATGTACCGTAAGTTGGCTGAGATTGCCGGCGAGTACTTAAAAAAAGGCCGTCCTGTGTATGT
>CAJBBQ010000104.1 GCA_903951385.1 uncultured Pseudomonadota bacterium | reverse complement strand
GGGTGCTGTTTAGCACCCTTTTTAGTTTCAGCCAAATTAGCTCTAGTTGGTTTCGGCTAAATCCAATTCCACCGTGTCTTCTTTAGCGTGGTGCAAGGGCACTTGCTTCATCAAAACGGCCACCACAAAAATGGCAATGGCACTTAACACCGCGGTTAAGAAGCCGGTCAGCGGCACCATGATGGCGGTGTAGACCATTAGCCAAAAGTGAAAGCGGCTCTTCATTTCCAACACCTCTTGTATCTCTTTCCATTTCACCATGCCGGACGCCACATAAAGCAATATACCGCCTATGCAGGCCATGGGCACTTGCTCTAAATACGTGGCTAGGTACGCCGCCAATAGCAATTTAAAACTGAATTTGGCAATGCCGGCCAATGGCGACACCGCGCCTAAGCGAATATTAACCGCCGTACGGGCTAAGGCACCGGTGTGCGGAAAGCCATTGAACAAGGGCGTGAATATGTTCACCATGCCTTGACCCCATAATTCTTTATTGGGGTTGAACGGCACACCTTGGTTATTTGCCATGCGGTCTGCCATGCGACTGCATAAAAGACTTTCAATAGCCGCCACAAAATATATTGCAACGGCAAAATAGGCTAAATCAAACCACACTTGACCGGTCGTCATGTCCGGTAGCGCCGGCATGGTGATGTTCCAGAAATCGGTAGGGATGCTGCCGTATTTATCTTTGATCAGCACTAAGCCTTTGTCTTTCCAGAAAGTAGCGGCGGCCAACCAACCTAAACCCAGACCAAATACCGGCGCTGGGATGAAGGTGGAAATTTTAATCAGCACTTTACAAATAGCGAACGTGCTCAGTGCCACAATCACAGCGTAGACATTCATTTCGCCCATGTACTCTATGGTTTTTTGAATCTGGCCAATGAAGTCGTAGCCTATCTTATGCTGGAAGCCAAACACCTCGCCCATTTGCGAGAAGGCGATAACGACGGCGATGCCTATGGTGAAACCAACCACGATGGAGTGCGGCACCAAGGTCACCACTTTGCCTTTCTTCAGCAAACCGGTGAACATCAACATGACGCCCGCCACTATAGACGACAGCACTAAAAAGCTGTGGTTATAGGTGGCCATCAAACCGGCAATAATGGGAATGTAAGCCGCCGTTGGGCCGTACACCTGGTATTTGCTGCCGCCAAATAAGGCGCCTAACAAACCCGCTACTGCGCCGCCAACGATACCCTGCTCTGGGCGCAAGCCGCTGGCCATAGCAAAACCCATGGCCAATGGAATGGCAACCATGGCCACCACTAAACCGGCGGTTAAATCCTTGATGATGTTGCGCGTGAGGTTGCCCTTGGCTAGGTCTTCGTAGCGACCGTCGTTGGGGTTGAGGTAAAACTTGAGGGTGCGCAACAATGTGCTGGTATCTTGCCTATGGCTCATGTTAACAACTTTCAAAAAGGGTTAAAAACGATTAAGGCTGCATTATACCTTGTTCTCAATAAGGCTATCCTAAAGCATCAAGGTCTCGGGTAGAAAACGCACTTCGCCACTGGCTAAATTATAAATGCCACCCACCATGCCGATTTGCTTGGCCGACAACATGTCTTGAATGATGTCGCTGCTGTGTACAATTTCATTGATTTGCACCTGCACGTTTAAGGCGCACACTTTATCGACAAAGCCCGCATTGCCCGAATCGCGTTGGCTAGCCGTGGTTTTTTCCATGCGCACTGCGGGTCGAATCAGATTAATGATCTCGCCTATGTGGCCTTCGCGAAAATCATCGCAAGCCGCTTTAACGGCACCGCAATCAGTGTGTCCCAACACCACCAACAATTTGCTAACCACGTATTTAGAGCTGAACTCCAAACTGCCTATGCATTTATCGGAGGCGATGTTGCCAGCCAAACGCACGCTAAAAATATCGCCCAAGGCTTGATCAAACAGAATTTCAACAGGGGCGCGTGAATCGCTGCAACTAAGCACCGAAGCAAAAGGGTGCTGCCTATCTTTTGTCATGTGCACCAAACCCAGCATGTTTTTATCGGCACTGAGGTTATTGGTAAAGCGGTG
>CAJBBQ010000103.1 GCA_903951385.1 uncultured Pseudomonadota bacterium | reverse complement strand
GGCGTCGGCTAATAACTTCGCCATACTGGTGTTATTCGTCAGCGTTTGCGGAGCAAGTAAATCGCTTAAATTAGCCCGTATTTGCTGAGCGCGTTCTAGCCCACGGGCAGCCAGCAACCTTGCCATCAGTGGACTAAGGCCGCTTTCTTGTAAGACTAAAGCCGCATCAGGATGTTGACTGCGCTGTATTATTTTCGTCATGACCAATACGCCTGCAGCGCACGAGGTCGGCGCCAAAATTTATACACATCACGCGGCCTGATGCTGAGCTGTATCAAGCGCTCATAAAACCCTAAATTTAAGCTTAGCTGGCTAATTTTTGCTTGCTTTAAGGCCTGCCAAAGTGGCGTCAGCCATAGCGCATCCAACGCCTCCGTGCAGGGCAGATGCAAACGCATAGTCGAGGCTGGTTGCTGTAAAACATGTGCCAAGCTATCTGGCAGTGGCGCATAAGGCAGCGCGCCTAGTTTAGCCATGCCCTCGTAGAGTTTGCTGTTAGCCATCAAGCTAGCTTGACGGGCTAATAGCGATGGCTTAGTCGGCAAAGTGCCGCCTGCGGAAAACCACAAGCTGTTTAAAGCCAACTGGCCGGCGGCTTCACGCGCTAAATTAATCGGGTGTTCGTGCAAGAGCATTTGCACTTCATTGAGCAAAGCCAGCCAATACGAGGCGTCGTTTCCTTGCGGCAAAAAATCGTGGCTATTTTTATCTAATGCCACGCTGGGCAAGGTGGTTTGTATTTGCGGCGTAGCGTTTAATAACAAATAACATGCGCCGGATGCGCCCAGCATAAAATGCAGGCCGTCCCGACTAAAGTGTTGATTTAGGCTGGCGACCAGCGCCTGGGCTTCGACCTGGCTTAGCGGCAAAGGAAACGATTCGTGTAAACTAAAACAATCGCGCTGCAAAACCAAGTGCACGGGATCGGCTCGCAAGCAATACCGGCCATCCACGCTTACGCCGTCAGCATGGGCCGCTATGGCAGCCAAGGGGTAATCCGGACTCGCCGTCAGGCCAAACTCCTCGGCTATCAAGGCCTCAAGGGGCATCGCATGCTGCTGCACCTGACCTTTTGCCAGCAATTGCAACAAGGTCGGGCTGCCTAGACCATGCAGCCAACTGGCATTTAAATCGCAATCTACGGTAATGTTCACGCCATGCACTTAATAAAAATAATTAGCCTAGATTTTACTTGCTAGTGCTAGGCTTCGGGGATATAAAAATAGCCTGAGCGATTTTTAACTGCCAGCAATGCTTAGGCTTGCACCATGCCTCAATTTAATAACACGGATAAACTATGGATACCTTAAGTCATGCTTTATGGGGCTACGGATTATTTGGCTACCGCAAGCACGCCCGCCTAGCCTTGCTATTTGGCGCATTACCAGACTTATGTTCGTTCGGGGCTTATCTGCTAAGCAGATTAATCGATGGCAGCTTTCAAGCTGGCCCACCTTCCATCATAGGCATGCCTAGCTGGCTGTTTATTTCCTATGACATCTGGCACAGCTTTGTTGTGTGCATTCCCATCATAGCCTTGGTGGCGTACTGGCGTCGGGATATTGCCTTTGCCATGCTGGCATGGCCATTTCACATCGTCTTGGACTTCCCTTTTCATAGCCTAAGCTACTTTCCCACACCGATATTTTGGCCTATTTCGGATTTCACTATAGACGGCATACCCTGGTCTAACCCTGAAGTGTGGCTACCCAATGTAGCCGGCCTGATTATTCTGTTGGCTTACCGTTATCAACACAAACGCCGGCCTAAATCAGCTTAAGCTTGGTACTTTAGGTGACTAATGCAGCCGGACCGGCAATCGCTGGCTCCAAACTTAGCTACCAAACAATAGCCTGGCGTATTTTGGTTGCATGCGCATTCGTTTTCAATTGAACGGGTAAGCTGGGTGACATGCACGCCAGGGGCATTAAGCAAATAATCAATGTGCCATTTGAGTTTTTTATCTTTACTTAAATGGCGGGCAATGCGCGCTTCTAGATTAACTTTGGCGCTGCCGGTGTAAACGTAATGGCCAGCTGGGAAATCGAATTTCCCCAACTTACCTACAGTTAATGTTAAAAATTCAGTTACTTCAATAAATAATTGATAAGTAATAAATTTTTTCATTTAAATTTGGCTAAAAACCAGCCGGTTTAGGGCTTATTTTTGCCATGCATCACGCAAAGTGACGGTGCGGTTAAACACCGGCTTGCCAGCCAAGCTGTCTTTTTTATCGGCCACAAAATAACCGTGACGCTCAAATTGGAAACGCGACTCCGCCTGCACTTCTTTCAAGCTTGGTTCTAACTGCGCACGTATAACGCTCACCGAATCGGCGTTGATGTCATCTAAAAAGTCTTTATCGCCCTCACCCGGATGCGCTTCCTTAAACAGCCTGTCGTACAAACGCACTTCGCATTCGTAGGCATGGGCCACCGACACCCAATGGATGTTGCCTTTTACCTTAATGCTATCGGCACCCGGCGTACCCGATTTGGTGTCGGGTAAATACTCGCAATGCACCACAGTCACTTTGCCAGTAGCGTCTTTCTCAAAACCAGTGCACTTCACCACGTATCCGTAGCGTAAGCGCACCAAGCCATCGGGCATCAACCTAAAAAAGCCTTTGCTGGGCTCTTCCATGAAATCCTCACGCTCTATCCATAGCTCGCGGCTTAATGACACCACGCGCTTAGCCAACTCCGGCTTAAGCGGGTGATTAGGTGCAAAGCAATCCTCAGCCTGACCAACCGGGTAATTATCAATCACCAGCTTGATGGGGTCTAACACCGCTATGCGGCGCTCGGCTGACTCATTGAGCACTTCGCGCATGCAATCTTCTAAGGTGCTGTAATCTATCCAGGAATCGGCTTTGGACACGCCTATGCGATCGGTGAACAATTTAAAGCCTTCTGCCGTGTAGCCACGGCGACGCGCGCCGGCCAAGGTGGGCAAGCGTGGGTCATCCCAGCCAGCCACGTGTTTCTCTTCCACCAACTGGATCAATTTACGCTTGGATAACACCACGTAAGTCAGATTTAAACGGGCAAATTCGTATTGCTTAGGCAAAGGCTGAGCCAGCAAACCGGCTTCAGCCAGACGGCCTAATAGCCAATCGTAAAAAGGACGCTGATCTTCAAATTCCAAGGTGCAAATGGAATGAGTAATCTGCTCCAAGGCATCCTCAATCGGATGGGCAAAGGTATACATGGGGTAAATACACCACTTGTCGCCGGTATTGTGATGGTGCGCACGGCGCACGCGGTATATTGCCGGGTCGCGCAAGTTGATGTTGGCTGAAGCCATGTCTATCTTGGCACGTAACACCAAGCTGCCGTCGGCATGTTGGCCGTCACGCATGGCACGGAATAAGGCTAAATTTTCAGCCACGCTGCGATCACGCCACGGTGAGTTTTTACCGGCTTCGGTCAAGCTGCCCCGGTTAAGGCGCATTTCATCTGCTGTTTGGCTGTCCACGTAGGCGTGGCCGTGTTCGATTAAACACTCGGCCGCACGGTACATGAAGTCGAAATAATTGCTGGCAAAATACAGATTTTGTTCGCCGCCATTATGCCAATCAAAACCCAACCATTTCACTGCATCGGTAATGCTGTCGACGTATTCTTGGCTTTCTTTTTCTGGGTTGGTGTCATCAAAACGCAAATGGCAAACGCCAGCGTAATCGCGTGCTAAACCAAAATTTAAAAAGATGGATTTGGCATGGCCTATGTGCAAATAGCCGTTCGGTTCGGGTGGGAAACGCGTGCGGATTTTTGCTTGATCCACCTGGCCTGTTGACTGATGCACCACATCCCCAGGGCTACCCGCCCATTTTCGGGTGTGATACACGCCTTGCTCTATGTCTTTTTCAACGATGGCGCGGATAAAATTCGAGCCTAATGGAATGGGTGCTTTTTCTGATGCCATGGTGGACTTAATTAAAAAATAATGTCGCTTATTTTACACCATAGTCGGCAAATATCTGGCCTCTAGGCCAATTAGCCGCAGGCCATGCCATGGCTGTTGCGGCTGTGATAAACTGCGTTTGCCTATGAACGCCCTAACCTTTCCAATTTTACGTTTGCTCGCCGATGGTAAATTCCATTCCGGTGAGGCCATTGCCAAGCAATGTAAAGTCTCGCGTGCCACGGTCTGGAATGCCTTGCAGGAGGCAGAAAAATTAGGGGTGGAATTGTATTCGGTGCGTGGCCGCGGCTATAAATTGCCGCAAGCGCTGACCTTATTGGACGAACAGGCCATCGCACAGGCCATAGGCGAGCAACGCGCTTGGTTTAAATTGGAAGTGCACGACCACCTTGCCTCCACCAACAGTTACATGATGAAAAAGCTCAACGAAGGGCTGGCACATGCCACTTGCGTCGCCGCCAATTTGCAAAGCAACGGCCGCGGCAGACGCGGGCGTAATTGGCAGGCCGGCTTAGGTGCTAGCCTGACTTTTTCTTTGCTATGGCGGTTTCAGTGCGGGGCATCGGCGCTGTCTGGCTTAAGCTTAGCTATAGGCGTGGCCTTAATACGCGCCCTACACAGCCTAGGCATCAGCCGCGCTCAACTTAAATGGCCAAACGACGTATTAATTCTTAACTCACAACGGGTACCAGAGAAATTAGCCGGCATATTGATAGAACTGCAAGGCGACATGGAAGGCCCCAGCGCAGCCGTGATAGGCATAGGCATAAACTTGAATTTACCATCCAAACTAAAGCAGCAGATAGACCAGGCGGTGACCGATATCGCCAGCGTCGGCCCACAAAATATAGACCCCAACCTTTTACTTGGCACCCTACTCAAACACCTCGCGCAAGTATTAAGTCAGTTTGAACAGCACGGCTTCACCAGTTTGCGTGATGAATGGACAGGCCACCATGCGTTTCATCAACAAGCCGTGCGCATGCTGCATCCAGATGGCAGAGAAACGGTAGGCACGGTCGTGGGTGTGGCCGATGACGGGATTTTATTGGTGAACAGCGCATTGGGTGAACAACGCTTCTCGTCCGGTGAAATTAGCCTACGCAAGGCCGACTAGATGAAGGGGCACACGCGCATGCGCATGCCCGGTAGTGATTAATACTTCAGCGTCAAACCCACGTTCACTGAACGACCCATGCCCGGCACCGCCGTACCCCATAATGGCACAGAGCCTGTTGCTGTTGCTGCAGTCGTCATAGTAGTGCCCTGACCAAGGTATGCCCCACCCAATGGTAAGAAGTACTGTTTATCAAACAGGTTTTCCACGGCCAAGTCTAAGCGAGCTTGCTTCCAATTGTAACTAGAACGCAAGTTCAGCAAACTGTAACCCTTAGTTTGAATCTCATTACGGGTATCCGATGTGCGGTCTTTATCCTTCACCATCACCACTTCCACGGCGTTATCCCAAGCCTGGTAGTTATGAGTCAAAGTAATCTTGCCATTTAGCGGCATGATGTTATACAAATTGTCGCCGGTGGCACGGTTTTCACCGTGCGTGTAATTGAGCAAGCCTTTAACGGCAAATTGCCCCACGCTGCTTTGCGCTAAAGGCATATAGCCGGACACGTCCAAGCCATACAGACGCGCTGATTGGTTCACATAACGCAAGGTTGTGTAGACATTGTTATCAACTGACGTTGTTCTAACTGCATTGGTCGTGGCATTCCATTGCACGGCATCGATGTAATCGTTCACGTAGGTAAAGTATGGCGTGGCTTTCAATGCCCAATCACGATTGGCGGTATGCCAATCCAACGTAGCGGATACGGTGTGGGCTTTTTCCGACTTAAGATTCACGTCACCCAAATAACCGTTACCATCACCGACTGTGTTATTCATCAGAGCTGCCATAGACCAGGTAGACCAAGTGTAGCGTTCATACAAATTAGGTGAACGCACTTTGCGAGCAAAACCCAATTCAAAATCCGTATTGGGATTGGCCACATAACGGCTTAACAGCGTGGCATCCCAATTGTGATCGGTTTTCTTATGCTCCAGTGCATTAAAAGCTGCGCTATCACGCGACTGGAAACTGCTCATGGTGTTTACGTCAGCATACCCATTCACGTCTTGAGCGTTGGTTTTGACGTACTCATAGCGCACCCCAGCCAAGGTTGTCCATTGAGAGTTCAGATGCGCTTCCCATTCAGCAAATAACGCGGCACGGTCACGCTGACCATTATTGATGTTTAAAAAAGCGTTGGACAGCATCATTGCTCCTGATGGCGTCCACCAATCATTTAGCTCATAGCGCTGCATCTCAGCCCCTACTCGCAACAAATCTTGTTGATTGAGCTTGATGTCGCTTTTAAGTGAAGCGCCGGTGGTTTTACCCTTGCTATTCATAGGCATGCCAGCCGCACAAGTAGCACTGATTGGCGAACACGGGGTTCCGTTTTGCGCGGATGGACCTCCAGAGTCAGTACCATACCAATAACGCTTATCCGCACCAAAATCCATGAAATGGGTAACCGCCTCGTGGTAAACGCGCGACTCCAAGTTACCCCAGTCAAACTCGCCTAAGTAGCGAAAATTAACGCGCTTTTGCTCGTTATCCAACAAATCCATGCGCTGATTGGGGTAGAGTTGCTCGGGCATATTTTGGTAGCCAAACTTGGTTTCCAAAATATGGTTGTCGCGTTTAAAGGCAAAGCCCAAGGTGTGATTGGTGGTTTCGTATGCCGTTGAACCCACTTCATCCAATGCCAAGGTATGACCCACACGGCCAGTAACTCCAGACGATTTAAAGTTTTTCCCGGCTTTGTAATTGTCGGCCTGACTGCTAGCGCCGGTGTAATTGGCACTAAAGCTTTCGTTGGCAAAGGTGGCCGACACATTGCCGCCGTATGCGTCGTTGTTGCTGCGGTAAAAACTGGAAATCTGCCCTTTGACTAAATTGCCTGCGCCAGTCGCGGCAAATTCCGGTTTAGCCGAATTCACCATAATCGTCCCACCTATGCTGTCGCCACCCACGCTCACTGGCGTGATGCCGGCATAAACTTTAATGTTATCGATATTGGTAGGATCAATATAAGACAAAGGTGGATTCATGTGGTTAGGGCAAGAGGCGATTAAATCCATGCCGTCCAACTTCACTCTCACCCTGTCGTCAGCCAAGCCATGAATGGCTGGCAAGCTGGATACGCCACCAGCGCGGTATAGGGTCACGCCAGGCTCATCCGCTAACAATGCGGCGCTATCGCTGCTATTGACCGCGGATGCATTGATGTCAGCCAGTTTCTCTGCATTCACTGCCACGTTAGGCAAAACTAATTCTTCGGCTTGCGCCATGGACGCTAGAGCGGCCAACACGCATGGTGTTAGAATGTTGCTAAGCAATCGATGTT
>CAJBBQ010000102.1 GCA_903951385.1 uncultured Pseudomonadota bacterium | reverse complement strand
TTTGTTGCCTATGACTTTCTTTTGCTTGGATTTTGGCAACACGCGCTGGGCCGCACCGGCCTCATCGATCACGTCTATGGCTTTGTCCGGCAGATGGCGGTCGTTGATGTATTTGGCCGACAATTCCGCTGCCGTGGTCAAGGCGCTGCTGGCGTATTTAACTTTATGGTGCGCCTCAAAGCGGGATTTAAGGCCTTTTAAAATTTCTATGGTTTCCGCCACGCTGGGTTCAGCCACGTCAATTTTTTGGAAGCGACGGGTGAGCGCATGGTCTTTCTCAAACACGCCACGGTACTCTTGGTAAGTGGTGGCGCCTATGCATTTTAGCGTGCCATTGGATAAGGCCGGTTTCAATAAATTGCTGGCGTCCATGCTGCCGCCACTGGCTGCGCCGGCGCCTATCAAGGTGTGAATTTCATCTATAAATAAAATCGCGTCTGGGTTTTCGGCCAGTTGTTTCATCACCGCTTTTAGGCGTTGCTCAAAATCACCGCGGTATTTGGTGCCGGCTAATAAGGCACCCATGTCTAGGGAGTAGACGGTGGCATTGGCTAACACGTCGGGGATGTCTTTTTCCACGATGCGGCGCGCCAAGCCTTCGGCGATGGCGGTTTTACCGACACCGGCTTCGCCCACCAATAAGGGGTTGTTTTTGCGGCGACGGCACAAGGTTTGCACCACTCTTTCTAATTCCGGACCGCGGCCTATCAACGGGTCAATTTTACCGGCCGCCACTTGCGCATTTAGGTTTAGCGCGTAGTTATCTAAAGCGCCATTGGGCGTGGCTTCCGCTTCGGTTTCCTGCTCGGCACCTTCGGTTTTGGCTGTCTCGGCGACTTTTGATACGCCGTGCGAAATGAAATTGACCACGTCTAAACGGGTCACGCCTTGCTGCTGCAAGAAAAACACCGCATGCGATTCTTTTTCCCCAAAGATCGCTACCAGCACATTGGCGCCAGTCACTTCTTTTTTGCCTGACGATTGCACGTGCAGCATGGCGCGTTGTATGACACGTTGAAAGCCCAAGGTGGGCTGGGTGTCGACTTCTTCTTCACCATTCACAGTGGGCGTGTGCTCTTCTATGTATTGATTGAGTTCGCCGCGCAGAATTTCTAATTTGGCTCCGCATGCACGCATCACATCGGCTGCGGTGGGGTTGTCTATCATGGCCAATAGCAAGTGCTCGACGGTAATCAGCTCATGACGCTTTTGCCTAGCGTCCATAAACGCCATGTGTAGGCTAACTTCTAATTCTTGAGCAATCATCGGGTGTCCTTGCTTTATTTAATAAAATACAAATTGGGGTTTAGACCGGTTCAATAATGCATTGCAATGGGTGTTGCGCTTGTTTGGCCGCCTGCTGCACCTGATGCATTTTTGTTTCAGCGATGTCTTGTGGGTATAAACCACAAACGCCTACGCCTTCCGTGTGCACTTGGAGCATAATTTTCGTTGCTTGTTCACGGCTTTTGTTAAAAAACTGCGTGATGCAGTCCACTACGAATTCCATGGGCGTGTAATCGTCATTTAAAAGCAACACCTTATACAGAGGAGGCA
>CAJBBQ010000101.1 GCA_903951385.1 uncultured Pseudomonadota bacterium | reverse complement strand
GATGGCCATAAGCCCTACCCTAAATCGATATGCACCTCCATCAATCAGCAAATTTGTCATGGTGTGCCCGGTGACAAAGCACTTAAAAATGGGGATATCGTCAACATCGATATTACGGTTATCAAAGACGGCTACCACGGCGACACCAGCCGCATGTTTTACGTTGGCGAAGTGACCAGTCAAGCCAAGCGCCTGTGCGAAATTACCTACCAGGCGATGTGGTTGGGCATAAGCAAGGTAAAGGCCGGCGCCACATTAGGCGACATCGGTTACGCCATACAAGCTTTTGCTGAAAAAAGCGGCTACAGCGTGGTACGCGAATTTTGCGGGCATGGCATAGGTAAAGTGTTTCACGAAGAACCGCAGGTTTTACATTACGGCAAACCGGGCACAGGCTTAACCCTGAAAGCCGGCATGATGTTCACCATAGAGCCCATGATTAATGCCGGCAAACGCGACATCAAACAAATGCCAGACGGTTGGACCATAGTCACTAAAGACCGCAGCCTTTCCGCCCAGTGGGAACACACCATACTGGTAACCGAGCATGGCTTTGAAGTCATGACCTTGTCCGACGGCTCACCTGCCGCTCCTGGCTTTATCAATCCCGTCTAAGCCCACGCTCGCTCATGCCAGTTGGCACAACCAGCATAGTAAGCAAGCCAGAAACCACGCACGTTAATGCTTGGCGCCAGCGGCTTAAATGCGGCTACCAAGCATTGGAGGCCGACTTTCTAAGTCACGCTCAGCAACACCGCTTATTTAAGCAACATTGCCAGCTCATAGATGGCTTACTCAAAGAAATATGGCAGCAAACAGTCACAAGCGACTCATGCAGCCTAATCGCCGTTGGTGGCTACGGTCGCGCTGAACTCTACCCGCACTCCGATATCGACTTGCTCATTTTGCTCCCGGAATCGGCGATTAACGATAAATACATTAACAGCCAACTCGAAACATTAATAGGCTGGCTATGGGACATAGGCCTAAGCGTCGGCCACAGCGTGCGCAGCTTAAACGAGTGCATGACTGAGGCAAAAAAAGACATCACGGTGCAAACCAATCTGATGGAATACCGCTATTTAGGCGGCAGCCTTAGCCTATACCATGACTTTGTAGCGGAAACCGAAAAGGCCTTTGATCAAGCGGATGCCGTGGCAGAATTTTTTCATGCTAAGTTGCAAGAACAACAACAACGGCACGCTAAATTTAATGACACGGCCTACAACTTAGAGCCCAACATTAAAGAAAGTCCGGGCGGATTGCGCGACTTACACATGATACTGTGGCTAATGCGCAGCCTAAATCGACAAGGCGGCAAAGCCTTAATGGCGAGCAATATTTGGTCCTTGTTAGCCAGTCAACACATCCTATCGGCAACGGAAGCTCGGCAAATACAGAAGCACCAAAAACACTTGCAGCTACTGCGCATACGCTTGCATTTTCTCAGCAAACGACGCGAAGATAGGTTGTTGTTTGATTTTCAGAATGAACTGGCTGACAACTTAGGCTACCTTAACACCGCTAGCAAACGCGCCAGCGAGCAGCTCATGCAAGCTTATTACCGCAGCGTTAAGTTCATACGGGTAATGAATGAAATATTGTTGAAAACGCTGCTGCAAAGCCTCTCCCCAGACCCGGTAGCCATCACTTCTATTAACGATCGCTTTGAAGTGCATGGGGGCTTGTTGGCGGCAAAAAATGCTGGCCTCTTGCAGCAGCAGCCAAGCGCCATACTAGAGGCCTTTTTGTTGTTGCAACAGCATCAAACCTTAAACGGCATGAGCGCCAATCTGCTGCGTAACTTGATGCGCATCAAGAAATTAGTCAATCGCGATTTTAGGCAGTCAGCGCAAAACAAACAGTTGTTCATGCAAATCTTATCGCAAGAATACGGTGTCAATCATGCGCTGCGCGCCATGAACCAATACGGCATATTGGGCTGCTACATACCGGCTTTTGGCAAGATAGTCGGGCAGATGCAGCACGATTTATTTCACGTTTACACGGTCGACGAACACATCCTTAACGTACTGGCTAATTTAAGACGCTTTGCTAAAGCCGAACTAAAACACGAATTCCCACTTTGCAGCCAACTTTTCAGCCAATTTGATGGCCCGCATTTATTGTATTTAGCCGCCTTGTTCCATGACATCGCCAAAGGACGCGGGGGCGACCACTCCACCCTAGGCACAGTCGACGCCAGGCGCTTTTGCAAACTGCACGGCTTGAGCAAGAACGACGCAGAATTTGTGGCGTGGCTGGTATCGGCCCACCTCAACATGTCTTCAACCGCACAAAAATCCGACCTGTCCGATCCCTTGGTGATCGAATCGTTTGCACAATTTGTACAAAACGAGCGACGCTTGACGGCCTTGTATTTGCTTACGGTAGCCGACATACGTGGCACCAGTCCTATGGTCTGGAACGCATGGAAAGCCAGGCTGTTGGAAAGCTTATTTCAAGCCACCAAGCATGCGCTTAGCAACCAATTAGGCTACAGCCAAGATGCCATAGCCGCACGCAAACAAGAGGCCGCATTAAAATTACACAAATTTGGCTTAAGCAGCCACTCCTATGAGCAGTTGTGGCAAGCATTTGGCCCCAATTACCTTATACGCTATGACAGCGATGAGATAGCTTGGCATAGTCGACTGTTAACGCCTCATTTAAAAAGTACGCAACCCATCGTTCGAGCACGCTTAAGCCCCAGCGGCGACGGCATACAAGTGATGATATACAGCAAAGATCAAAACGATTTGTTTGCAAGGATATGTAACTTTTTTGACAGCATGGCCTACAGCATAGTGGAAGCAAAAATTTACACTACCGACCATGCTTACGCGCTAGATAGCTTTATTGTGCTCGATCAGTCCGGCAAATCGGTCAGCTATAGCGGACTATTAAAATTCATTGAATTGGAATTAAGTAAAAAGCTAGACGCCACGCTTTTATTGAGCCCACCACTAAAAGGCCGCATCAGCCGTCAAGTCAAATACATGCCCATAACAACGCAGGTGACGATTAGCGAACAAGCCGACACCCACCATCACAAATTGGAAATTGTAGCCAACGACAGACCCGGCTTGCTAGCCAGTTTGGCGCATCAACTGCTGGCCGAAGAAATTGAACTGCACAATGCCAAAATAAACACCCTGGGTAACCGCGCTGAAGACATCTTTTTAATTTCCGCCAGAAAAGGCATGAAGTTAAACCCGGGCAAGCTTGAGGCCTTGCGTAGCGCTTTAATTAATGAGATCTAAACCGAATAAGCCTTAGCAATAGGCAATAAAAAAGCCTTGAATCATCAAGGCTTTTTTATTAACTCAGTTTGATTAACTGTGTTTGTAATGTTTTTTCAATTGCTTCACAACTTCCCAGTTGGATTTCAATCCTTTTGGAAACACAACGAAATCACCTGCTTTGATCACGACTTTTTCGCCACCTTGAGGTGTCACGTGAATTTCACCTTCAAGCACGTAAGCACTCTCTGTCATACCAAAATCCAATGGGAATTTTGATGGGGCACAATCCCAGATAGACCAGCTTGAAACGCCTAGCGCTTTTAATTTCTCTTCTGATGGGTTATGTTCTACGGTAATTTGACTCATGATTTATTCCTAGCACAAAGTGTATTAAGTAAACAAAGTCGCCAGTAAAAGCGACTAAAACAATAATTTAAAACGGCGCACATCATATCACCAAAAGAAAAACAGTGGGGATTTCTCAGCCCAACAAACTTGGCTTTCATTAAAACAAAAAAGCGCTAGATAAGCAGGCAAGCTTAGCTAGCGTAGTCGTTTATTTAAGGTTATGATTCGCCTAATAGCAACCTTTTTGGAGCATTAAAATTAACTTCTCTCGTCTCTTTGTTTTATCCGCCCTAGCTTTGATCTTAAGCGCGTGTGCGGCCAATGGCGGCATGATCAGCAGCAAATCAGAAAACGTAAGCAAGCTCAATGCTAGCATGCTTGGTGACATGCCCCTGCCTAAAGATGCGCGCATAGTGAATGAAAATTCCTTGGTGTTAGGCGAAGGCGAAGCTTGGGTGGGTCGCTTGGAAATCCTCTGCCCTTACTCTACTAGTGATGCCCTGGCTTTCTTTATCGATCAATACCCACAGGCGGGCTGGACCTTACTCTCGGCGTCCAAATCTAAAAACAGCATACTGGTCTTCACCAATGCGAAAAAATCAGCCACTCTAGAAATTACTGAGGGCTCGGCGCTCAGCATGGCCTCCAAAATCACCATAACCGTTTCCCCAATTAATACGGCCCCATCGGTGCAAAAGAAAAAGCTTTAAAAAATTAAGCTTAGCTAGTTACCTGGATCATTGCATTGCAACTGCAGTCTAGGAAGGACCTAGAGCCTAGGAAGTAACCGTAGAAACAAAAAAGCCGCTAATAAGCGGCTTTTTTATTGTTTGGGTGGCGGAAGAGGTGAGATTCGAACTCACGGTGGGCTCGCACCCACGACAGTTTTCAAGACTGTAGCATTAAACCGCTCTGCCACTCTTCCTCACAATCGCATTAACAACTGGCGATTTTTAAGAAACAGGATTATAGCAAAGATTTAGTCGTCTTGAACATCCTGATTCGGGAAAAAAACGTTGGTGTAGCCGAAATCTTTTAAATTGGGTATGCGCATGGGATACAACACGCCGTCTAAATGATCGCATTCGTGTTGCACCACGCGCGCATGGAAACCGCTGACCTGCCTATCAATAGGCTGGCCATACTGATCAAAGCCCGTGTAATGCAAGTGCGTATAGCGCGGCACGATACCCCGCATGCCAGGCACCGACAAGCACCCTTCCCAACCGTCTTCAAGCGCATCACCGATAGGCGTCAGCGTCGGGTTAATTAGCACGGTATAAGGCACGGCATCGGCATCCGGGTAACGGGGGTTGCTAGGGCTGGTGCCGTCAAGGGCCGCTGGTTTTTGCCCAAAGATAACCACGCGTAAACTCACGCCAATTTGCGGAGCCGCAATGCCGGCACCGTTCATGTCTAGCATGGTGTCTTCTAGATCAGCAATCAGCGCATGCAATTCCGGGCTATCAAACTGCTGCACGGGCGTGGCCACCTGCAGCAGCAAAGGGTGGCCCATGCGTATGACTTCTTTAATGGCCATTTATCAGGCCTGCTTAACCAATTGTACGATCAGATTGCGTACGCGCTGCATGGTCAGGTTTAAGTTATCCACCACTTCTTCGTATTGTATGCTGTGCAGGCTGTTACCTCGACCGGCAGCATGGTTAGCGATTGGGCATATCACGGCGTAGCTTATGCCCAACTCCCTAGCCAGCGCGGCTTCTGGCATACCCGTCATGCCCACCATGGTGGCACCATCACGCTCTAGACGGTCAATCTCAGCAGCCGTCTCCAATCGTGGCCCTTGTGTTGCAGCATACACGCCATGATCAATCAAAGGCTCGCCAATGGCGATAGCGGCTTGCTGCCATTTGTCGCGTAATTTTGCGCAATACGGTTCGGTAAAGTCTATGTGTTTGACCGGCAAATCCACGCCGTCAAAAAAGGTGGCATTTCTACCGTGCGTGTAATCAATGATTTGATGGGGCATGGCTATGCTGCCAGGCGACAATTCTGCATGGATGCCACCGACAGTAGCAACTGCCGCTATTTCCGTGACGCCTTGCAGATGCAAAGCCGAGATATTCGCACGATAATTCACTTTATGCGGGGCAATAGTATGCCCACTGCCATGCCGCGCCAAAAACACCACTTCGCGTCCGGCAATCTTGCCAAATACCAATGGTTGTGATGGCTCGCCGTAGGGCGTGCGCACAATCAAACGCCTGGTGATTTCCAAGTTGTCCAGCTGGGTTAAGCCGGTCCCGCCGATAATAGCTAACATAAGCTTTCTTCCAGTATTAATGTAGGCCCAGAATTAAACCAGGCATTACACAGTGATGATTTATTAATTCTAACAAAGCTTAGGCCATTTACTGCATAGTTTATTGCACGAAATGCCGGCTTTTTAATGCCTTCTTTGCTAAATTTAGCAAAGTAGCCTAGCCAAATTGTGGCATACTCACGCCATGATGACGCCGCCACATACCCCTCTAGACGCGCATGCCATTGCGGCTGATAGCCTACGTTTAGCGCAGCAGCATTACGAAAATTTTCCCGTTGCATCCATAGTCCTACCTGCCCGTTTGCGCGAACCGATTGCCTTAATCTACCGCTTCGCTAGGCAAGCTGATGATTTTGCAGACGAAGGTGAATTTAGTGTAAGCCAGCGCATCGCCTTACTGGATGATTATCGTCATGAACTGGATTTATTGGCGGCCTACATCAAGCCTAATAGCGATTTCTTTCTAAGCTTAGGCGCCATGATAAAAGCCCACCATCTACCCTACCAACCGTTTTACGATTTACTCGATGCATTCAAGCAAGACGTGAGCAAAACCCGTTATGCTAATTACGCTGAAATTAGCCATTATTGTGAGCGATCAGCTAATCCTATAGGCCGTTTGCTGCTATCGCTATACGGCGCAACGAATCCGGAAAACAACGCTTATGCGGACAAAATCTGCACGGCGCTGCAATTAATCAACTTTCTACAAGACATAGCCATAGACCTGCAAAAAAATGCCGGCAAACAACGTATTTATCTATGCCAAGATGAAATGCTGGCTTATGGCATTAGCGAACAGACACTTCAGGAGTTTGCCGCTGGTGTAAAATCCACCGACGCCAATTGGCAAGCTTTTATGCATTTCAATTTAAACCGAGCCGAGTCTTTGCTCGCCGCTGGCAAGCCGCTGGGGCGAATCTTAAGTGGTCGCATAGGCTTAGAAATGCGCATGATTATTGCCGGCGGAGAACGCATAGCGGCTAAGATTAAGCACCATCAAGGCGATGTGTTTAATCACAGGCCTAAGCTGCAAGCTTTGGATTGGCTGCGCATCGTATTTGCCGCCTTGTTTAAGCAATAGGAAAACCATGACGCCAGAACAATATTGCCAAGAAAAAACCGCCAAAAGTGGCTCCAGCTTTTATTACAGCTTTCGATTTTTATCCCAATCCAGGCGGCTCGCTATTACCGCTTTGTATGCCTTTTGCCGCGAGGTAGATGACATCGCGGATGAGTGCATGGACTTATCGGTAGCCAAAACCAAACTCAATTGGTGGCGTAGCGAAATCGACCGCCTCTATCAAAACCAGCCACAGCATCCGGTAGCCAAGGCCTTGCTGCCGGCCATCCACACCTACCAATTAGACGCCGAGCATTTCATGGAAATCATAGACGGCATGGAGATGGATTTAAACTTCAACCGCTACCAAGATTTCAAGCAATTGCAGCTCTATTGTTACCGCGTGGCCAGCGTGGTTGGTTTGTTGTCCGCACAGATATTTGGTTTTAACAATCGAAAAACCCTCAAATTTGCGCACGATTTAGGCATGGCATTTCAACTAACCAACATCATAAGGGACGTCGGCGAGGATGCCAGACGCAATCGCATCTATCTGCCCTTAGACGAACTGGCTAAATTTGGCGTCAGCGAGGACGATCTTTTAGCAAGCAGGGAATCCATTGCCGTGAAGCGTTTATTGGATTTTCAAATTGAGCGAGCGGAAAGCTATTACGACAAAGCCCTTAGCGCACTGCCGGCTGAAGACCATAAAAACCAGCGCGTGAGCTTGATGATGGCCTCGATTTACCGCACCTTGCTTCGCGAAATCGGCGCCAGTGGGGCCGAAAAAGTATTAAACGCACGTATCTCCTTAGGCGCCTTAAGAAAAATGTTGCTGGCGCTTAAGGTTTGGCTTAAGTACCGATAAAGCCTAGCCCCATGCCTAAAACGCGGATAGCTATCATAGGCGGCGGTTGTGCCGGCTTAAGTGCAGCGATAGCACTGGCTAAGCAAGGATGGTCAGTTAGTCTTTATGAAGCCGGCAGTGAGCTGGGTGGACGCGCCCGCAGCGTAGCCCTTACAAATGCGTCCGGCAGCACTTACCTAGACAACGGCCAGCACATCTTGATCGGCGCCTACAAATCCACGCTGCAATTATTAAACACTGTAGGCCTTAGCGAAAAACAAGCTTTTTTAAGGTTGCCATTTTCCGTACGCATGCAAGGTCCAGGCCATTGCCTGCTTAGTCTAAATACCGCCTCTTACTTACCCGCCGCGCTGGCCATGCCGCTAGGATTGCTCGCATGCCAAGGCTTGAGTTTCCGTGAACGCTTAGCCGCTATAGGCATGATGATGCGCATGGCTTTCAAGGGCTACCGGCTAGACCACGACCTGCCCCTAGCGTCTTTTTTGCAAGGACAAAACCAAAGCGCCAAAGCGATACAACTGCTATGGGAGCCGATTAGCCTAGCCGCACTGAATACGCCTATTCAGGCAGCCAGTACGCAGGTATTTTTAAACGTGCTCAAAGACACCATGGCCAGTTCCGCTTGGTTTAGCCTGAAAAAAAGCAGCGATTTCTTATTGGCGAAACAAGACTTATCCAAATTAATAGGCGACCCGGCCAGTGCATACTTAAGGCAACATGGCGTGCGCATTAAGCCAAAACATCGCATCACGGGCATTAGCAAAATCGATTCAGGGTTCCATCTGAGCGGCGCAGAAGAGGCGGCTGTATATAGCCACGTGGTGTTGGCCACGGCACCGCATAACGCAAGCCAATTGATGGGTGGGCTGAGTGAATTGCATGCAGAACGCATGGCCTTAGCCACCTTTAACTATCAACCTATAGTCACGGTATACCTGCAATACCCGACTCACACAAAATTAAGGCTGCCCATGATAGGCTTGACCAATGGCTTAGGGCAATGGGTGTTCGATAGAGGCCAACTGTGCCAGCAACATGGCTTGCTCGCCGTGGTGATCAGCGGAACGGGGTCACACCAGGACTTGTCGCAAGCCCAATTGGCCGAGGCGGTAACGGCTCAGCTTAAGCAAGCCTTCCCCGAGCTGAGTAGCCCACTTTGGCATAAGGTGATCGCAGAAAAACGCGCCACTTATGCCTGCACGCCTGATTTAACTAGGCCGCCGCAGCAAACGGCGCTGCCTAACTTCTTCCTTGCTGGGGATTACTGTTACGCGGACTACCCGGCTACCATAGAGGGTGCGGTGCGCAGCGGTTTAATTTGTGCCGAACTGATACAGACTAGCCACAAAGTCAGCTAGCGATCATTACTGGCGCAATTGCTGTAAAGCCTGCTCTAAGCGTTCGACGGCAATCACTTCTAAGCCAGCGATCTTGGCCTTAGGAGCGTTGGATTTTGGCACTATGGCCTTACTAAAACCCAATTTAGCCGCTTCTTTTAAGCGCATTTGCCCGCCTTGAACGGGGCGCACTTCCCCTGCCAAACCAACTTCACCAAAAACTATAAGTTTGTTATCTAATGGCTTGTTTTTTAATGAAGAAACAATAGATAAAATGACCGCTAAATCAACGGCAGGTTCAGCAATTTTTACGCCACCCACTGCGTTAATGAACACGTCTTGATCAAAACACGGGATACCGGCGTGCCTATGCAGCACGGCCAGTAACATGGCCAAACGATTTTGCTCCAAACCCACGCACAAGCGCTTAGGACTAGGCGCATGACTTTCATCCACCAAGGCTTGAATTTCAATCAACAAAGGCCGCGTGCCTTCCATGGTAACGGTGATGCAACTGCCTGCCACTTGGCTGTCGTGATGGGATAAGAATAATGCCGAGGGGTTGGCCACTTCTCGCAAGCCTTTTTCCGTCATGGCGAACACGCCCAACTCGTTTACCGCACCAAAGCGATTTTTGAATGCGCGTATGAGTCGGAAACTGGAATTTTGATCGCCCTCAAAATACAAGACGCTATCAACGATGTGCTCTAGAACACGCGGCCCAGCCAAGGTGCCGTCTTTGGTGACATGGCCGACCAATATCACGGTAATACCTAGTTGCTTAGCCAATCGCGTAAGCTGGGCTGAACACTCGCGCACCTGTGCGACTGACCCGGGCGCTGAACTCAAGGCCTCGGAATAAACGGTTTGTATGGAGTCAATGACGGCAATATTCGGCTTATGGGTTTGCAGCGTGGCTAAAATCTTTTCTAGGTTGATTTCGGCCAGCAATTCCACCTCACTGGCATCCAGCCCAAGGCGCTTGGCGCGCATGGCGATTTGTTGAGGGGATTCTTCGCCACTGACATAGATAGCCTGGGATGATCGGCCTAAGTGGCATAAAACCTGCAATAGCAAGGTGGATTTACCTATACCCGGGTCGCCGCCGATTAACACCACCCCACCTTCAACCAAACCGCCACCAAGTACGCGATCGAACTCACTGATACCGGTGGCTTGCCGTGCAATATCGGCCGCTTGAATGCTGCTTAATTTTTGCAGGCTAGCACTTTGCGTTAAGCCATCAAATTTATTGGCGTAGCGATTGGTGCTGACGGTTTCTTCTAGCGTTTCAACCAAAGTGTTCCAAGCTAGGCAGCTTGGGCATTGGCCTTGCCATTTCGGTTCGCTAGCGCCGCATTCGGTGCAGGTGTATAGGGTTTTTGCTTTCGCCATGGCCAGCTTAGGGTACGGACTAGTAGCTGTCGGCCATGTGGCCACTGCCCGCGTAATTTTCAAAACGGGTGTGCTGACCTATGAATGTAAGTCGAACACGGCCTATCGGGCCATTACGCTGCTTGGCTATGATGATTTCCGCCGTGCCCTTGTCCACGCTATCCGGGTTATACACTTCATCGCGGTAGATAAACAATATCACGTCGGCATCCTGCTCGATCGCCCCGGACTCGCGCAAATCGCTCATTACCGGGCGCTTGTCTGGGCGCTGCTCCACACTGCGATTGAGCTGTGACAATGCCACTACCGGGCAGTCCAGCTCTTTAGCCAAGGCCTTAAGAGAACGGGATATTTCCGAAATTTCCGTGGCGCGATTTTCGCCCTGACGCCCTGCTGGGGCTGCCATCAACTGCAAGTAATCGACCACGATTAAACCGAGTTTGCCGGTTTGCCTGTGCAAGCGTCTGGCCCTCGCACGCACATCAAAGCTGCTTAGGCCTGCACCCTCATCAATAAAGATAG
>CAJBBQ010000100.1 GCA_903951385.1 uncultured Pseudomonadota bacterium | reverse complement strand
GCAACTGGTTAACGAATCAGGCTTAGAACTGCAACGCTTTTTACTGGAAGAAAACATTGATGTGCCAACTCTATTTTTAAGTGGCAACAGCCAAGCTCAAGAAATCATTGATGCGCTAAAAAATGGTGCTTATGATTTCTTACTTAAGCCAGTGGACCCTAATACCCTGCTCACGCAAATAGAAAAAGCCTTCACAAAAGCCAACCTGCAATCGCAGATTAAACATGAGCAGAACAATTGGGCCAGCTTATTCCAGTCCCTCACCGAAAAAGAAAAAGACGTGGCGCAATACATCAAACAAGGTTACAGCAACAAGGCCATCGCCGAGATCATGCAGGTAAAGCCGGATACCATTAAGAAAAAACGGGCGCAAATTCTACAAAAAATGCAATGTGACAGCCTGCCAGAATTCATCGCACGCTACCTCTAAGGCAAGCTTCTTTTAAGCTAGCTCCCCAAAAGGGGATTGTGAGGCGCGCTTGCGCCGCTTATGCTAAGGGTGATGTCAGTATTGCAATAAATGAGAATTCGCTTAGCCATGATCACTGGTAGCACACTTAAAGAAAAACGCCTGAGCTTAAAGCTCAGTCAATTGGATGTGGCCCACATGGCCTGCTTAAGTTTAAATCAAGTGCAAGCCCTGGAAGGCGATGATGCCACGCCCTTTTATTCCAATCAAATTAGGCTGCAGTGCTTAAAACGCGTGGCCGAGTGCTTGGGCATAGCCTTGGCAGACATAGACGAAACCACCGCCAACGCCACCCCTGAGTACTTGCTAAACATTAACGGGCCACCAGCGCTATCTATTGTCAGCCACCTGCATAAAAAAATATTTCTGCTGGCGCGCGAAGCTCGGCCTTTTATCTTCAATGGCTTATTGGTGGTCAGCGCCTTGCTAGCCATTAATTACTTACTGGCACGCAGTGCATCGGAACCCGCAGCAGATGCAGCCCCAATCAAATTGGTGGTCCAAGACAAAAAATCAGCGCAAGACCTCGCCAGTTTCATCACGGAAAAAGCGTCAACTAACTCAGCAACAACGCCGGAAAAAGACCTTAATTCAAACACTACGGGAGCTGAGCCAAGTAATAGTCAGGCTTGCTATGAGGGCGGCGAGTTAGCCACCTTGCAGGTTAGCGACCCAATCAAAGCAGGGGACAAGCTCTACTTTAGCAGTGCATCGCCTCAAACCGTTTGCATTTCAGATGCCAACAACCTTCTGCAACGCTTTCGTTTAAACGACAGCAAGGGCTATGTATTTCGTGGCTCACCACCGTTTATCGTGACGGCAGAAAACTTCAGTCGCTTGGCCTTATTTTTTCAGGGTAAAAAAGTGTCGCTAAGCGACACCGCTAGCGGGTCTGTCAAGCTCAATGCCAGCCCGCTACCTTAACGTGGGTTAGGGCTTATTTAATGGCGTCCAAGGCTTTTAGACGTTTTTGCGCAGCAGGAATGACCTCACTGTTTGGGTACTTGGCCAATAAATCTCGCAAGGTTTTTTTGGCGGCCGGCACCATGCCCAATTGAAATTGGCTATTGGCTATATTAAATAGCGCGTCCGCCGCTCTTGGGCTGTCCGGATGGGCGTCCAACAATTTTTGCTGAGTGGCCATGGCCGATTTGTAATTTTTTAATGCAAATTGCGCGTAGCCCAAACCGTACATGGCATCGGGGGCGTAAGCACTATTGGGGTAATCTTTTAAAAATTTGTCGTAAGCATTAAACGCATCTTTGTATTTTGCTTCCTTGGCCAAACCATGCGCTAACTCCAGCAATTGGTACTCTTGGCTATTCTTTGCTGGCTCAGGCGTGCTCGCCACAGGCGCAGCGGCAACAGTGGCAACAGGTGCAGCTACACTGGCAGGTGGCGCTTCTGCTGCCGCCACTGGGTTGGGGTTGGCACTGGCATTAGCCCCAGGCTGACCTTGCTCCAACTTACGCAACCGTGCGTCGGCATCGCCGTATAAATCTTTTTGCCTTTGCTGCGTGAGGTTGACATTGTGGCTGGCTAACTCGAGCTCACCCTTTAGTTTGGCCACTTCTTGCTTGAGCCCCTCAATTTGATTTTGCATGTCCAGCAAGCCTTGGCCTTTGGTGATCGCCTCAATTTCCGCCAAGCGTTGTTCTATGACTTGCTGGGTTTTCTTCAAAGCGGCCAAGTCCGCCTGCGCAGCCTGATGCTGAGTCGTTGTGGTGGCTTCCAATTCTAAAATTTTCTTGCGTGCCTCCTTGTCATCAAACAAAGCAGCGTGACCTTGCGCAGCAAATGCCGCGGTGACAATTAACAAACTAGCCAGTATCAGTTTTTTCATGGTTTCTCTTTAATCCGCTGAGGTTTTACTCGTTTTCGTAAACGATGTCAGCACGGCGGTTTTGTTTGGCGCAGCTTTCATCGGCACAGCCAGCCGTGGCTTTTTCTTCACCAAAGCTCACCGTTTCTATTTGACCATCTTGCACACCGAGTAAATTTAGGGATTTTTTGACCGCTACAGAACGGCGTTGACCCAAAGACAAATTGTATTCGCGGCTGCCGCGCTCGTCGGTATTGCCTTGCACGATGACCTTGGCGTTACGGTTAGCCAATAAGTATTTGGCATGCGCCTCAATCAAGGGACGGTATTCGGCTTTAACGGCATCGCTGTCGTAATCAAAGTAAACCTGACGTTTGGATAAAATATTATTCGGGTCTTTTAATGGGTTGTTGCTATTAGTGCCGGCATTGCTGTCTATGACCACTTCTTTTACTGCGGCAGTTTCGGCTACCGCAGCAGGGGCGGCTTCTGCTGGCTTAGCTGCACTGGCCGCGGCTGGGCTTCTGTCTTCCACTGCAGCCGGTTTATCTACCATGGGCGTGCTTTTACAAGCGGCCAAAATTAAAGCCAGGGCTAGGCTACTTAATAGCTTAGTGTTCCATGTGCTGCTGTTCATATCGCTCTCCTTAATAAGGCCATCACAGCCTAAAAATATTATTTGCTACTTAATTAACGGGCCCCAAGCCGGCTCACGGATATCGCCACCGGTCTCATTTAAACGCTGCTGCACGCGACCATCACTGGACACCGCCGCCAATGACCCTTTATTGCCACTGCGGGTTGCATACAACAACACACGGCCATTAGGGGCAAAGCTGGGCGACTCATCCTGCGCCCCTTCGCTCAACATCTGCACCTGGCCACTGACTAAATCTTGCAAGGCCAATCGGTATTTTCCGCCGTCGTTGCGCACCATGGCCAAAAACTTACCATCGGGTGACAGACGCGGACTCAAATTGAACGTACCCTCAAAGGTCACCCTTTGCACCTCGCCACCGCTGGCCGCTACTTTGTATATTTGTGGGCGACCACCACGATCGGAACTGAAATAAATCCACTGTCCGTCTGGCGACCAAGTGGGCTCGGTATCGATGGCGCTACTTTTAGTTAAGGGCTGCAGATTACTGCCATCGGCGTTGATGGTATAGAGCTGTGAATTGGCGCCATAGGTTAAAACAATGGCTAATTTACTCCCGTCTGGCGACCAAGCTGGGGCACTGTTGTTACCCTTAAAACTGGCTAATATTGTGCGTTGGCCGCTCAGGGTTTGGATATAAATGATGGGTTTTTTCTTTTCAAACGACACGTAAGCCATTTTGCTGCCATCGGGCGACCAAGTCGGTGAAATAATCGGCTCTTTTGATGAAACCATGGTGACCGCATTTTCCCCATCGACATCGGCTACGCGCAATGCATAGCGGCCATTGAGCTTAGCCACGTAAGCAATACGACTGGAAAAAAGACCGCTTTCGCCGGTTAATTTTTGGTAAATCACGTCGGCTATTTTATGCGCGGTGCCACGTAATTGAGTGGCGGTAACGTTGTATTGCACGCTGGCTAACTGGGTTTGCTTGAGCACGTCGACCAATTGAAAACTGACGTTGTAGCGATTGCCAGGCAGGGCTTCCACCTTACCCACGGCCATGGCTTGCGCCTGCAAGGCCACCCACTCGGCGTATTTAATTTGGCTGATGTCGCTGGGTCG
>CAJBBQ010000099.1 GCA_903951385.1 uncultured Pseudomonadota bacterium | reverse complement strand
TAAGTTACCTCAATTTTATAGAGAAGTTTCATTGCACTTACTGCGCTTACGGCAGCGGCATGATCTCCTATGTTAGCGAAATCATTGCCCGCACCGAGCAGTATTTCTGCCCTATCAAACATGCGCGAAAATTACTGGGAACGCATCAGCGCTATGCCCGTTTTTTAGATTACGGTGCAGCAGACCACTACCAGGAAAAACTGGAGACTTACCGTCGCGCCTTGTCTAAAGAAGATTAATCTTTTGCGGTATTTTTAGCTCAGGCGCTGCGCCTGACAACCCCTTATTCGGCTGCGCATGCTATGCTGTCAGGCCTTTTTATAAGAGCCTTTATCATGAGCGCGAGCGAAACCTTCATCCCTAGTAAAGATGCGTCATTGGAATCATCCATACGCACCCTGCAAAGCAAATTAGTCGCATTGGGCATACACGTAGAAGAAAAATCTTGGCTCAATGAAATAGAGGGGATATGGTCAGTGCACGTCATAGACAAAGACTGCACACGGCTATTTACTAACGGCAAAGGCGCCACGCAATTGGCCGCTAGAGCCAGCGCCTTGGGCGAGTATTTTGAACGCTTAAGCACCAATTATTTTTGGACGCATTTTTACTTGGGCACGGCTATCGCCAACCAAGATTTTGTCCACTATCCCAATGAGCAATGGCTTAAACTTAACGGCGAAAATTGGCCAAAAGCCCTACTGACCCCTGAGTTACAAAAATTCTATAACCCAGAGGGCGGCGCCCTTGCTTCGCAATTAGTTGATCTAAACTCCGGCAATGCTGAGCGTGGCATATGCGCCATCCCATACCAACGCCTAAGGGATGGTCTAAGCGTTTTATTTCCAGTTAATTTAATAGGCAATTTATACGTCAGCAACGGCATGAGTGCCGGCAACACCTTGATGGAAGCGCGCACGCAAGCATTAGCGGAAATTTTTGAGCGTGACATCAAATTTCGCATCATACGCGAAGGCCTGTGCTTGCCTGATGTGCCGCAAGACGTCATCAACCGCTACCCGCGCATTGCTGCTGGCATCAAGGGCTTGCGCGATGCCGGTTACGGCATATTAGTCAAAGACGCCTCATTGGGCGGTCAATACCCAGTGATGAATGTCACTTTGCTGCACCCAGAAGACCAAGGCTGCTTCGCTAGCTTTGGTGCGCATCCTCGCTTTGAAGTAGCATTAGAGCGTGCTTTAACCGAGTTGCTGCAGGGTCGCGCCATCAACAATCTAAAAGGCTTTGTTTCACCTGGCTTTGACATGGAAGAAATTGCCGACTCGCAAAATCTAGAAATCCATTTTGTCGACTCCAGCGGCGTCATCAGCTGGGAATTTTTGCGAAGCACGCCAGACTTCGAATTCGTCGATTGGAACTTCGGCACCACCACCGAAGAAGATTACCACTGGTGCGTTGACACCATACATGGCAGCGGCCATGACATTTACATAGCCGACTTCACCCACCTAGGCGTTTACGCATGCCGCATCATCGTACCTGGCATGAGTGAAATTTATCCGGTTGAAGAGCTGCAATGGGAAAACAACAGCGTAGGCAATTTAATACGTCCCTATGCCATTAAGTTGCAATCCTTAAGCCATGCTGAATCGGCTGCGTTGCTATCGACTTTATTGGATTTGGATTTAGCGGACGAATTGCCCGTCACCACCCTCATAGGTTTGTGTGCTGACCCAAACAGCACTTGGGTAGACCTACGCGTAGGCGAACTCAAAACCTTGGCCGCCATAGCCTGCCAAAGCACCGAGGACATCTTGGATGGCTGTGCTTGGATAGCGCAATTTAACGAGCTACCGACTGAACGTGCCAAAGTCTACCGCTGCCTATCTGACTTGGTGCAGATTAGCGTTGAATTGGCGCACCCTGATCCGGCATTATTTAAAGCCAACTTAAGCCTGATGTATGGCGCACAGACGCTGAGCCAAGCAGAAAAACTCCTCAATCAAACGGAACAATATTTTGGCCTGATTAACCTAGGTGAAAACATGCAAGGCAGTCGCATGCACCAACAATTACTGGCCGCCTACGGCAAGGTGTGGAAGCGTTAAGCATGCCGCCTGTAGTGCACGCAGCGGTTTCCTGGCAAAACGGCCTGGCCTTCTCCGAGCAATACCAAGACGTCTACTACAACAGTGACAACGGTCTGCAGGAAACCGATTACGTTTTCTTGCAGGCCAATCGCCTGGCTGAACGCTGGCTAGACTACCCCAATGCAAGCTTTACTATTGCTGAAACCGGCTTTGGTACAGGGCTTAATTTTTTATTAGCGGCAAAATTGTGGCTAGACACCGCACCTGTTAAGGCTAGTTTGCATTTTATCAGCGCTGAGAAACACCCTTTGAGTCCACTTGATATGGCTAAAGCTTGGCAACAATGGCCGACCCTGAAGCCATTTAGCGAGGCGCTGATCGCCCACTACCCTAAAACCTTAGAACAGGGTGACGTCAGTTTATTTAACCAGCGCGTGCGGCTCAGCTTACTAATAGGCGATGCCACCACTGCCTATCAAAGCCTTAGCCAACAGCAGCCCAATATCGCAGTCGACGCTTGGTTTCTAGATGGCTTTTCGCCAGCTAAAAATCCAGACATGTGGCAAGACAGCTTGTTTCAGCAAATGGCCTTGCTGTCTAACAACCACACCAGCTTTGCCACCTTCACCAGCGCCAGTGCTGTGCGACGCCAGCTAATGGCCGCAGGCTTTCAGGTCAACAAGCAAGCCGGTTACGCCAAAAAGCGCGAAATGCTTTACGGGCAATATTTAGGGGCAAGCCATGCCGCCTAAAAGCGTCATAGTGATTGGGGCTGGCATAGCCGGCTGCAGCAGCGCTTATGCCCTAGCTCAACGTGGTGTCAAGGTTAGCCTCATTGAACGGCACGAGCACATCGCCATGGAAGCCTCTGGCAACCCACAAGCCATGCTCTACCCGCGCTTAAGCGGTGACGACAGCGCCAGTCAGTTTGCTTTAGCTGGCTATTTATACAGCCTGGCGTTGATTAGCAAACTGCAGTTGCAAGCCAAGGATTTTCATGCCTGCGGCATGCTGCAATTGGGCTTTAATGACCGCGAATTAGCCAGATTACAAAAAGTATTGTCGTGGAAGGAAGCGGCCCAACACGTGCAATTACTTGACCCAGCGCAAGCCAGTCAGCAAGCTGGCCTGGCGCTGCCTCATCCCGCCTTATACTTTGCCAACGCGGCTTGGCTAAATCCGGCAGCCCTATGCCGCGCATTAATCTCGCATCCTAACATCACTGTAAAAACATCAAACAATCCCAATAAAGTATTGAAAAATAATGGGCTATTTGAAATTTACGCAGGCGAACTATGCCTAGAAAAAGCCGACGCCGTTATCCTGGCTAATGCTAATCAGGCCGAAGACCTAGGCATAAGCCTGCAGCTAAAAACCTTATCGGTACGCGGGCAACTGAGCCTGGTCAAAGCCAGCGAAGTCAGCTTGGCATTGCGCGCCATTGTTTGCAGTGATGGCTACTTAAGCCCTGCCGAGCAAGGCGTGCATACGCTAGGCGCCAGCTTTTCATCAGACCAGTCGCTCGCCATAGACGAATACGATCACCAGGCTAATTTAAACAAATTAAACAGCTATTCCCCGGCATTACACGACAGCCTAAAAAACAGCGTAGTGGGCGGTCGCGTGTCGTTTCGTTGCACCAGCGCCGACTACTTCCCTTTAGTGGGGGAATTATTAGATCATGCCGCCATAATGGCAGCCCCACCAAGGCCGAATGCCAACCCATCCTCCCTGCCCCGAACTGATGGGCTGTATGTCAATTTAGCCCACGGTAGCCGAGGGTTTACCAGCGCGCCCTATTGCGGCGAGATACTGGCCAGCTTAATTTGCCAAGAAAGCCCAGCAATTAACCCAACCATGCTGAGCCTAATCAACCCCAATCGTTTCTTATTGCGTAAATTGGGTTTAAAAAAACTGGCTCGCAGCCTGCCTTCTGCTCCCGCAAGTGGCATAAAACCGACTTTAGGTTAAAATTAAAGCATGGCCAACACCCTATACGCGCAAGCCCTAACACTTTATCAAGCCGGTCAGCCGCAAGCCGCTGAAGTTAAGCTGCAAGCCCTGCTAAACCAGCAAGCCGATCACCACGACGCATTGCAGTTGTTGGCCATCCTATGCTACCAAAGCCAGCGCATAGTCAATGCCGCAGACTACTACCGCCGCTTGTTGCACAGCCACGGTCCTAACGATCAAAGCCGCTTAGCACTAGGCCATTGCTTAATGCTAAGCGGTAATCAGGCGCACGCAGAAGGCCAATACCGCCAGGCCGCAGAGTGCTTCAATGAAGCCTTAAGCTTGCAGCCTCAAGACGCCATGGACAAGGCGGCCCTACACTACAATTTAGCCAATGCCAAACGTGAACTTGGCCAAGCGCAGGACGCCGCCCAGCATTACCAAGCGGCACTGCAATACGATCCCAATGATGCCGACACGCACAACAATCTAGGCAACGTGCAGCGTGAGTTAGGCCAACTTGATTTAGCCATAGCGAGCTACCAACGCGCGCTCAGCCTCAATCCGCAACTGCATCATGCCAAGGTACACCTGGTGCATCAAAAACAGCATGTTTGCGATTGGCACGGCTTGCCTGAGCAGATTGCAGCAATACGCCATGCCTTAGCCACCGACCCGCGCGCGCAAATATCGCCCTTCGCCTTCTTAGCCATGCCAGGCACCACGGCAGCCGAGCAATTACGTTGCGCGGATGCATGGGTGGCACAGCGCTTTGGCCGCTTGTTGGCGCAAAACACGCCAGCCTCGTTTAATTACCAACATGGTCATGACCGAGCAAGTAAACGCAAGCTGAAAATAGGCTATTTGTCCGCCGATTTTAGATTGCATCCCTTAGCCTTTTTAATCACCGAGCTGATCGAGCAGCACGACCGATCGGCTTATGAAATTTACGCTTACTCGTACGGTAAAAACGACCTATCCCCGGCCAGATTAAGGCTAGAAAAAGCCTTCGATCAATTTCACGATATCCAAGCTTTATCCGAAACCGAGGCGGCTAAAAAAATTAACGGCCACGCCATAGACATACTGGTGGATTTAAGCGGTTACACGCAAACCAGCCGCAGCGGCATCGTCGCCTTAAAGCCGGCGATCATCCACGTCAATTGGTTGGGCTTTCCCGGCAGCATGGGTCATGTCGGTTTTGCAAACGGGAATAAACGGCCCTTGTTTGACTACTTAATCAGCGACGCCTTCATCACCCCCGCCGCTAGCGCGCAAGATTACGCAGAAAAATTGGCCATACTGCCCTGTTACCAAGCCAACGATAGCCAACGCCCATTGGCCGATGCGCCCTCTAGAGCCAGTTGCCAGCTGCCAGAAAGCGCTTTTGTTTTTTGCTGCTTCAACCAAACATTCAAGATCAGCGCCGAGGTGTTTAGCGTGTGGATGCGCTTATTAAAAACGCAAGCCCATAGCGTGCTGTGGTTGCTGGAATGCAACCCCTGGGCCAAGCAAAACTTAATAAATGCGGCAATGGCGCAAGGTGTGTCAGCGGACAGATTGGTTTTTGCGCCACGCTTGCCGATAGCCGAGCACCTGGCCAGGCATGTGCATGCCGATTTATTTTTAGACACCCTGCCCTATAACGCCCATACCACCTGCAGCGATGCCTTATGGATGGGCTTGCCGGTGTTAAGCTGCGTAGGCAACACCTTTTCCGCCCGCGTGGCTGGCAGTTTGTTGACGGCACTGGGCTTAAAAGAAATGGTCACGGACAACTTGGCAGACTACGAAAGCCGTGCAGGCTATTACGCGAGCAAGCCTGAGGCTTTATTGGCGATGAAACAGCGCCTGCAGAAACAGCGAACGACGAGCGCATTATTTAATCCGGCTGACTTTGCTCGCGGCCTAGAGCAGCAATACCAAAATATGTGGCAGGAAGCCGCGGCGAGCAATTAAGCCGATTTAGCCGCAAACAGCGCAGCCAGCACAATCAAACTGCCGCCCAGCCATTCATTGAGCGCCATGCTCTCGTTGGCCAAATAATAGGAGGCGATGGCGGCCACCACCAACTCAAACAAAAACACCACCGAAGCACGGGTCGCCGGCAACCTAGTGACACCGTATTGCACCAGCACGGTCGCCGCCAAAAGCAATATCGCTATCAGGCCCATCACCAACCATTGACTGTTACTAAAAAAGTATGGACTAGGCCATGCTGCGGCGCTAAACGGGATAAACAGCAAACTGACCAGCAACACCCCCAACCACACTGCAAACGATTTGGCCTGCAAACTCAAGCCACGGGCCTGGCGCGTCAGCACATTGGTTAAAGAAAAGCCTATACCGGATGACAAGGCCAACCATTCGGCTTGGTTTCTAGGCAATGGCCAGGGACTGAGCGCGGGATCATAGAGCATAATGAAGGCGCCCAGCAAGGAGATGGCGATGGCTAGGTAGCCGCTTTTAGGGGTCTTTTCTTTCAAATAAAAGTGCGCCAATATCAATGTCCACAAAGGCGACAAATAAAACAGCAGCATCACGCGCATGACCTCGCCATCTATTACCGCCAACACGTAAGCCAGATTGGTCCAACCGGCCACCAATGCCAGGTAAACGATGCTAAAAGGCTGCTTGAATAGACCGCGCCAATGTTTAGCAAAATACAGGCTGGCCAACAACACGGTGATGCCGTAGGTGTAAAAGCTGGAGGCCACACCCGATACCCCCATGTCAGCCATGAGCCGATACGGGTACCAGATAATGCCCCAGCAAACGGCGCCAAATAGCAAACCGGATACGGCTAGGTAGTGACTAGCTTGAGCGGGCTGCGCTGTTTGTTGATGGTTGGGCATGGCTACTTTCTTCATACGTTACAGTGGCACTCGATGCTAACAGCAATGCGTGCTAAGGGCTATGGAATGTGTGCCACGTATATTACAATATCGGCCATGAATGCCAACCTAAACTTACTGCAAGCCTACCCTTTTCAGCGTCTACGCGATTTATTCAAGGGCACCACGGCCAATCCTGCCTACAGCCCGATTAACTTGTCCATAGGCGAGCCCAAGCACGCTACGCCGCCTTTGATTAAACAGGCTTTAGTGGATAATTTGGCCGGCTTGGCCACTTACCCGACGACATTGGGTAGCCCTGCCCTACGTGAGGCCATAGCCAACTGGTTAGGTCGTCGTTACGGCATCCCCATGCTTAACCCTGAAACGGAGATACTGCCTGTTACCGGCAGCCGCGAAGCCTTGTTTGCTTTCGCGCAAGTCATCATAGACAGCAGCAGCGCTATTAAGCCGGTGGTGATTTCTCCCAATCCGTTTTATCAAATATACGAAGGCGCGGCTTTCTTAGCCGGTGCCGAACCCTACTTTTTAAATACTTTGCCGGAAAATCAGCATGCCATGGATTTTGCCAGCGTGCCCAGCGAGGTATTGAAACGCACGCAATTGGTCTACTTATGCAGCCCTGGCAACCCATCCGGCAAGGTGATGACCTTGGCACAATGGCAAACGGTGTTTGATTTATCCGATCAATACGGCTTTGTCATTGCTGCCGACGAATGCTATTCGGAGATCTATTTTGATGAAAGCAAGCCGCCCTTAGGCGCCTTGCAAGCCGCACGATTACTCAATCGTGATTACAAAAACCTAGTGGTGTTCAGCTCTTTATCCAAGCGCTCCAATGTACCGGGTATGCGCTCCGGTTTTGTCGCGGGGGATGCCGCCATCATAGAAAAATTTGCGCTGTACCGCACCTACCATGGATGCGCCATGAATCCTGCCGTGCAGGCCGCCAGCATGGCAGCATGGAACGACGAGCAGCACGTCATTGAAAATCGCCGCCTGTATGCTGAAAAGTTTGCGGCGGTAACGCCCTTATTAAGCGAGGTCTTGGAGGCGAGTTTGCCCGATGCCGCTTTTTATTTGTGGTGTAAGATTAAACCGCAATCAGGCAAAGCCATAAGCGATAGTGAATTTGCCTTAAGGCTATACCGTGATTTTAATGTGACGGTGTTGCCGGGCAGTTACCTAGCCAGACAAGCGCACGGCATTAATCCAGGTGAGCACTTTATCCGACTGGCCTTGGTGGCGAGTTTGGATGAATGCTTAGAAGCAGCCAAGCGTATCAAGATGGCCTGTAAATAGTTAACAAACTACATTAACTATTATTTTTAATAAACTGATTAACCTCATTAAAAACTAATTCATTTATATTGCTTTGCAAGCAATCCAAGGCCCGCACTTGCGGCATGCTACGCAACCAGGTTAGCTGCCTTTTAGCCAATTGACGGGTGGCAAAAACCCCACGATCACGCAGTTCCTCCAAGCCAATTTCACCGGCTAAATAGTGCAAGGCCTGGCGGTAACCTACGCAGCGCATGGCAGTCGATTCGGCCGTCAACACCGGGTATTTAATCAATAATGCCCGCACCTCATCCACCAAGCCGGCCGCCAGCATCTGTTCAAAACGCATGGCGATGCGCGCATGCAGCAGCTGACGATCGCTGGGCAATAAGGCTATTTTCAAAACCTGGTATGGCAACACCTGGCTGCTTTGCTCCGCAATCAGATCAGACAGGCGTCGGCCGCTAATGGCGTGCACCTCTAATGCACGCTGTATGCGTTGACTGTCATTGGGCGCCAAGCGCGCAGCCGTGAGGGCATCTATGCCGGCTAGCTTTGCATGCATGGCCGGCCAACCTATGGCTGCCGCTTCCGCATCCAAGCTCATGCGCACTTGCGCATCCGCCTCCGGCAAACCACTCATGCCCTGCTCCAGCGCTTTGAAATACAGCATGGTGCCGCCGACCAACAAAGGGATACGGCCGCGCGCGCTGATGTCAGCCATCAAGCCCAAGGCGTCTTGACGAAAGTTAGCGGCCGAATACGCCTGCGTAGGCGGAATCAGATTAATTAGATGGTGCGGCGCCTGCTGCAAGGTGGCTGCATCGGGCTTGGCCGTGCCTATGTCCATGTCACGGTAGACCAAGGCGGAATCAACACTGATGATCTCCACTGGCAAGGCAGTGGCTAAGGCCACCGCGGCACCGGTCTTGCCGCTGGCGGTTGGGCCCATTAAGAATATGGCTGGGGCTGGCGTCATCTCGGCCTATTTACCGCGCATGAACATTTTATCCAAATCGGCTATGCCAACTTGAAACCAGGTTGGTCGACCGTGATTGCATAAACCACTGCGTTCGGTGGCCTCCATGTCGCGTAACAAGGCATTCATTTCCGTTAGGCTTAGGCTGCGATTGGCCCTTACCGCTGCATGGCAGGCCATGGTGCCCAACAACTCATTGCGGCGTTCGGTTAGCGCACGACTGGCGCCGAACTCGCGCAGATCGCGTAAGACATCCCTAGCCAGACTGACGGCATCGGCATTTTGCAGCATGCTGGGGACAGCGCGCACCACCAAGGTGGTGGGTGACAATACGGCTAAATCAAAGCCCAATTGCTGCAACTCGCCATCCAGGCTAGCCAAGGCTTCTTGCACGGTCGCCACCTCCAATTTATCGGCGCTAAAACTGACCGGGATCAGCAAAGGCTGCATGGCCACGGCCTGCTGATCCAATGCATTTTTCAGCCGCTCGTACATAATGCGCTCGTGCGCCGCGTGCATGTCCACCACCACCAAACCCAAGGCATTTTGCGCCAACACATAAATACCGTGAATTTGCGCCACAGCGAACCCCAGCGGGTGCGCATTGTGCGCTGCCTCATCTGCGGTCGCATCGCCAGCATGCCCGTCCCTATTGGCTTGCAGGGCAGTGCTTGCTACACTCATTGGCTGTTCTTTGGCGCCAAATAAACGTCCGTAAAAATCCGGCGTTTGCTGCAAGCTTAAATCTATCTGGGTTTGCTCAATCGGATATGGCCTAGCGCTGGCAGCCGAAAATGGGTTGTATGCAGCCTGGGTAGCACTGGCTGCATTGGACACCCCGGTTGGGCTGGCCAAGGCTTTGTGCAAGGCGTGAAAAATAAAACGGTGCAGCGCTTGGCTGTCTCTAAAACGCACCTCGGTTTTACTTGGGTGCACATTGACGTCAACCAAACTGGCGTCCAACTCGATAAACAAGACAAATGCCGGGTGCCTATCGTGGTGCAACACGTCTTGGTAGGCTTGGCGTATGGCGTGGCTAATGAGTTTATCGCGCACAAAGCGGCCGTTGACGTAAACGTATTGGCAGTCGCTTTTATGCCGATTAAACGTTGGTTTGGCCGTAACGCCCCATAGGCGCAGACCCGCTGCCGATTCATCAATAGCAATCGATTCCGCACTAAAAGCGGCGCCTAAAATATCGCCAAAACGCTTAGTCGGTTCGCTCGCTGGGTAGCGGCATAAGGCCCTGCCGTTATGCTGCAACATAAAACTCACGTCCGGGCGCGATAGCGCAATGCGATTAAAGGCGGCTTCGCAATGAGCAAACTCGGTGCCCTCGGTTTTTAAAAACTTACGGCGCGCCGGTGTATTGAAATACAAATCGTTCACTTCTATCACCGTGCCAGCATCCAGGGCTGCCGGTGCAATGGATGAAATTTGGCTGCCATCCGATTGTATGCGCCAAGCATGAGCCTCATCGGCTCGGCGGCTGACGATGTGCGTGCGTGAAACCGAGGCTATGCTGGCTAAGGCTTCGCCGCGGAAACCCAAACTGGCGACCGCTTCCAAATCGTCTAGACTGGCAATCTTGCTGGTGGCGTGACGGGTCAAGGCCATAGCCAAGTCGTCTTCGGCTATGCCCAAGCCGTTGTCCATGACGCGCATTTGCTTGACGCCACCCTCTAACAAGGCCACTTGAATATCGCTGCTGCCTGCATCCAAGCTGTTCTCTAGCAACTCCTTTAAAGCCGAGGCGGGCCGCTCCACCACTTCGCCAGCGGCGATTTGGCTAATCAATTGATCGGGTAACAGTCGAATGCGCATAGTGGTGGCTATTTTACCTGTTTTAAGCTAAATTCTTTAGCCTATGCACGCATTAAATCCAGCCCTAGCGGAAAATTCCTACCTAGCCAGCTTCCCCCATGCCAGGCACATTAAACGCCACCATCATTTCTATTTAGGGCCCACCAATTCCGGCAAAACACACCAAGCATTATTGGCATTGCAGCAAGCCGAATCGGGTGTTTACCTCGCCCCTTTACGCTTATTGGCCATGGAAATTCGCGACCGATTGGTGACCGCAGGCGTGCCTTGCAATTTAATCACCGGTGAAGAGCGCGTGCTCATGCCTGGTGCCAAGCACACTGCCTCCACCATAGAAATGATGAACCCCAACAAAAAAGTGGCGGTGGCGGTCATAGACGAAATTCAGATGCTGCAAGACCCGGATCGCGGTAGCGCCTGGACTGCCGCCTTAGTCGGGGTGCCGGCCGAGCAAGTGTATGTATGCGGCTCCACCGCGGTGACTCAAGCCTGCCTAGGCGTTATCCAGGCCCTGCAGGAAAGCCATCAGATCAGCATCCTTGAGCGCAAGACGCCGCTCATATTAGAAGAAAATGGGCTGTGTGGACCACGCTACAAGAAACAAACCTTAAAAACTCGCCTAGAAAAAGGCGATGCCGTGATTGCTTTTAGCCGTAAAGACGTATTAACCTACAGCGCGCGTTTTCGCCTATGGGGTTACCGCGTCGCCACCATTTACGGCGCCCTGTCACCGGAGGTACGTCGGACCGAGGCCGAGCGCTTCTGCTCGGGTGCGGCCGATATTTTAGTCGCCACCGACGCCATAGGCATGGGGCTGAATCTACCCATACGCCGCATCATATTTAGCCACATCCATAAATTTGATGGCGTCGCATCGCGCCCCTTAAACGCCACCGAAGTGCGGCAAATTGCCGGTCGTGCTGGCCGCTATGGCATATACGATCACGGCTACGTCACCACCTTAGAAGACGACGAGCTGATACACATCGCACACATGCTAGCTACCGATGACACCGTGCATTTGGACAAGCTACCCATAGCCATCGCCTTTGAGGCCATAGAGCGCAGCGCCGCGCAGATTCCTACCCGCAGCATAGCCGAAGTCTTAACTTACCAACGTGACAGACTGCGCATCGATCAGCCGCTATTTGCCTTAGGCGGCATGGATCAGCAGCTCACGCAGGCGCAATTGGTGGACAGCCACGCGCCCGACATGGCACTAAAAGATAAATACCTGTTTGCCTGCGCCCCGATTGCACTGAACGTGCCGTTTGAAAAAGATTACTTCTTATTGTGCTTAAAAAGCGTGGCGCAATCGACAACCCGGGCGTTACCGAGCACGCCTAGCTGGCTAACAAACCACCATGCCAAGCACTTGGCTGAAGCCGAACTGCTTAGCCACAACCTTAGCTTGTACGCTTGGCTGGGCTTTAAATTCCCGCAAATTTTTACCGATGCGCTGCTGGTCAGTGGTCTGCGCCAATCCGTTAGCCGCTACATAGAGCAAGCCCTGCTATGTCAAACCGGCTACGGCGATACCAGTCGAGAATTGGATAGCTTGCCACTGAAAAGACGCTAGCCTTGCCTGTTTTGCTTAGCACGTCCATTCTCGTGCTGCATACACCCTAGCTTAATCCGCCCCAACTCAATCAGCACTTACTTAATCAAGCCCGCCAATTCACCCCTATATTGATGTATATCAAATGGCCTTTAAAAATAAGGCGTAGTATGGGCATCAATTCAGCGCTAGGGCGCAGATTAACGAGAGCACAGATATGACCAATGCCAATAGCACACCCTTTACCATCGTCCCTTTATTAGAAATGGACGAAGCCAAGTTGGTGCACATTTACAGCACCAAATTAAGTCAACTAACGAAAAAACAAAGGCTGGTATTTGATTTATTAAGCCACGGCATGTTGGTAAAAGACATCGCCAAACACTTAGGTTTAGCCGAAATTACCGTCAAAGTGGTCAAGGCCAGGGTCATGGTGATTTTAGGTGCCAGCACCTTGCAAGAATTAGCCGTGATCGGCAAATGCAGTCAATGCGCTTACATCAAGCCCCATCTATAAGTCCTTACAGCTAATCCAGATCGACCGTCTCTAGGTAATCGGGCACGGTCACCGGCCAATGCAATTGCTCTTCTAGGTGCAAGCGCATGGCATCGGCTGCAACGGGTTCGCCATGGGTGATAAAAGTTCTCTTAGGCGGTGCGCTAAACCCGCTTAACCAAGTCAAAATCTCCGCGTAATCAGCGTGTGCCGATAAATTACTCAGCAAGGCAACCTTGGCTAAAACGGGCACGTACTCGCCGTGTATTTTGATGCTCTGCGCCCCATCCAACATGGCCGCGCCTCGCGTGCCAGCCGCCTGAAAGCCAACAAATAAAATGGTGTTATTGGCATGCGGTGCAAACGCTTTTAAATGGTGTACCACCCGCCCGCCGGTGGCCATGCCACTGGCTGACAATATAATCATGGGGCCGTGCATTAAGTTAAGGCGCTTGGATTCTTCCACCCCATTCACCATGTGCGCAACCCGGCATAAGGCATGACTCTGTTCAGCACTTAATCGGTGCTCATCGCTAAAGTGATTGAATATGGCCGTGGCATCCACTGCCATCGGGCTATTTAGATAAACCGGCAGGTCTTTAGGGATGCTACCGGCCGCTTTAAGCAAATGGATGTAATAAAGCAATTCTTGCGCGCGACCAACGGCAAAAACCGGTATCAACACCACGCCTTTTTGCTTAACGGTTTGATTGATGATCGCGGCTAATTGAAGCTGCGGTTCACTGCGTTCGTGCAAGCGATTACCGTAAGTCGACTCCAATACCAAGTAATCCGCTTGTTTGATGGTCGCTGGCGCTTTCATCAGAATATCGTGCGGTCTACCGATGTCGCCCGAAAACAAAATAGAGGTTTTTTTACTGTGTATGCGCACGAAAGCCGAGCCCAAAATATGGCCACTGGGCGCTAAGCGTAGGGTTAAGCCAGCACCTAAATCCATGTCTTTGTCGTAGGCAATCGGCACCAACAAAGCCAAGGCATTTTGCGCGTCTTCGCTGCTATACAAAGGCAGCGCCGGATTGTGCTTTGAAAAACCGCTTTTGTTGGCGTAGCGGGCTTCTTCTTCCTGCAAATGCGCCGAATCCAACAACAAGACTTCGCACAAATCCCGCGTCGCGGGCGTGCAATACACCTTCCCGGAAAAGCCATTTTTAACCAACAAGGGCAAGTAGCCGCTGTGGTCAATGTGGGCATGGGTCAACACCACGGCATCGATGGTTTTAGGGTCTATGGGCAAATCGGCCCAGTTCCTTAAACGCAATTGCTTAAGGCCTTGGAACAAGCCGCAATCTATCAAAATTCGCCTAGCCGAACCGTCTGCCGCTTGATGGCTGAGTAAGTATTTCGATCCGGTGACGGTGCCGGTTGCACCTAAAAAACGTAATTGCATGCTAGACCTCTTTTAATGATGGTCTATGGCGCATGAGTCAGTGGGCATTATTCGTATGCCACTTTACTTTTTGCCAGGGCCGGGTTGGTGGAAAAATACTTCTTAATGCCGTTTAAAATCGACGCGCAAAGTTGCTCTTGGTAGGCTTCATCGTTCAAGCGGCGCTCTTCTTCCGGGTTGCTAATGAAGGCGGTCTCCACCAGTATGGATGGAATGTCCGGTGATTTAAGCACCGCAAATGAGGCCTGCTCAACCCTTTTGGCGTGCAAGGTGTTAATTTCACCTATCTCAGACAACACCGCTTTACCCAATTTCAAGCTATCGTTTATGGTCGCTGTCTGCGATAAATCCAACAAGGTTCTGGCTAATATGGGGTCTTTGTCGTTCAAGCTCACCCCGCCTATCAAATCCGATTCGTTCTCTTTTTTCGCCAAGTACCTGGCACTGGCACTGGTGGCCCCGCGCTCCGACAAGGCAAAAACCGATGAGCCGCGTGCCGACTGTTTGGTGAAGGCATCGGCATGGATAGACACAAATAAATCGGCTTGCATGCCTCTGGCTTTAACCACGCGCCCATGCAAGGGGATGAAGTAATCGCCATCACGGGTTAACACCGCGCGCATATTCGGTTCCGCATCAATTTGCTGCTTGAGTTTCTTGGCCACCATAAGCGTGATGTCTTTTTCACGGCTGCCGCTGGCACCTATCGCACCGGGATCTTCACCGCCATGACCAGGATCAATGGCCACCACAATTTGCCTGCCCACTTTTTTCACTTCGGCAGGCATGTTTTTAATCACCGGCCCTTCCGTGACGACAGGCGGGGTTACCGGTGCGGTTTGACTAACTGCATTATTGGCCGGCGCGGCCGATTCCACCGCAACCGGTTCGGGCGCAGTCGTGGTTGGCGCCGGCGCATCCGCCGTTACTGCCGCAGCGGGTGCCGGGGTCGGATCGCGCTCAGCCACCATGGCCATTAAAGGATCCAAAGCCGGGTAGACATCCAACACCAAGCGGTATTTGTATGCGCCGGTGGGCGTTAATGTAAAGGCATTGGGTTTGGCCGCGGCTTTTAAATCGACCACCAAGCGCACGCCTTGCTGAAAATTAGCGCTGCGTATCTGCTTGATGTAAGGGTCGTTAGCCTGCACTTTGTCGGCCAGTGATTTGATGGCCGAATTGAGTTCGACTTGGTCTATATCCAACACCACCCGATCGGGATTTTGCATGTAGCTCATTTTATAAGTGATGGCAGAGTTGGCCTCCAAGGTAATGCGCGTGTAGTCTTGTGCTGGCCAAACCCGAACCGCACTGACCAAATTGGCGGCCAAGGCAAACTGATTTAAGTGCAATAACAGCAGCAGGCTCAATAGGCCTTGCACTAAGCTTTTTTTCATAGGCTGCTTGGTATCCCTTGCAAAAATTGTTGTCCTAATGGGGTGTGGGCCATTATGCGCACACCACGGCCTAAGGCCTCGCCCAACATTTTAACGTCAAAAACAATTTCCAGGTCAGGCCTGTTTAAACAATTTTTCGCCTTATCTGGCCACTCTATTAGGCACACAGTGCGCGCATTAAAGTACTCACGAAACCCAGCCGACTCCCATTCCTCCTCGTCATTAAACCGGTATAAATCAAAATGGCATAGCTGCACCTGGGTTTGATCGGGTAAAGAAACGGGATAGGTTTCAAGCAAGGTGTAGGTGGGACTTTTAACTTTGCCGTCAAAGCCTAAGGCGCGCAATAAACCGCGCACCAATGTGGTCTTGCCGGCACCCAGATCCCCTTGTAAATACACCGTCATATTGGCTTGCAGGGCTGGTGCCAGTAATTGGCCTAAAGCCAAGGTCGCTGCCTCATCTGGCAAATCAAGTGTAAAATCAACGCTCATGACAGACCAACCTACATTGCTAGCGCTCGCCCAAGACATCAAACGCTGGGGCATGGCGTTGGGGTTTAATCAAATCGGCATTACCGATACGAATTTGCAGGAGGCGGAAGCGCATCATCAAGCTTGGATTGCTAAAGGATTTCATGGTGAAATGGATTATATGGCAAAACACGGCCTCAAGCGCACCCGCCCTGAAGAATTGGTGCCACGCACGCTAAGGGTCATTTCGGCTCGCTTGGATTACCTGCCGGCTAATGCCCTAGCCAGTGAAGCGGTGCTCAACGATGCGTCCAAGGCTTTTATATCGCGTTATGCCTTGGCGCGTGATTACCACAAAGTGATGCGCAAAAAACTGCAAACACTGAGTGAAAAAATAGCCACCGCCTTAAAAGAATGCGAGCAAACCGACTTTAGTTACCGGGTGTTCACCGACAGCGCGCCGGTATTGGAAGTGGCTTTAGCAGAAAAAGCCGGCATGGGCTGGCGGGGCAAGCACACCTTACTCATCAATAAAGACCACGGCTCTTGGTTTTTCTTAGGCGAGATTTACACCAACCTACCCTTACCCGTTGATGCACCGGGCAGCAACCATTGCGGCACCTGCCAAAGTTGCATAGACGTGTGCCCAACCCGGGCCATCGTGGCGCCCTACCAAGTGGACGCCAGGCGCTGTATCTCCTACCTAACCATAGAGTTAAAAGGCAGCATACCTTTGGAATTCAGGCCCATGATAGGCAACCGCGTATACGGTTGCGATGACTGCCAATTGGCTTGCCCATGGAATAAATTTGCCGAAGTGAGCCATGAGCCAGATTTTGTCATCAAGCACGGCTTGGACGACATCGGCTTAGTAGACTGCTTTGCTTGGACCGAGGCCGAATTCAACAGCAAGTTAGCCGGCAGCGCGATTTACCGCATAGGCTACCAACAATGGTTGCGCAATATCGCCGTGGGCTTGGGCAACGCCAAAACCAGCCCAGAGATTATTAAAGCCTTGCAAGCGCGGGCCAATGATGAATCGGCCTTATTGCGCGAACACGTGCTGTGGGCGTTAGCGCAACACCTACATTAGCACGATCAATCGTCGGCGCTGGAGCCGATTTTATGCACGCTTAAATCGGCGCCATCAAATTCTTCTTCCTGACTCAAGCGTATGCCTACTAGCATTTTTAATATGCCGTAAACCAATGCGCCACCAACCACGGCAATCAATACACCCAAGCCTGTGCCTAGCAGTTGCGACATGAAACTGATGCCACCTAGGCCACCTAAGGCAGTTGCACCAAAAATACCGGCAGCTATACCGCCCCAAGCACCGCACAAGCCGTGTAATGGCCAAACACCCAATACATCATCAATTTTTAAGCGGTTTTGCGTTAAATTAAAGGCCCAAACGAACAAGGCGCCAGCCACGATACCGGTAGCCAAGGCGCCCAGTGGATGCATCACGTCAGAGCCAGCACAAACGGCAACCAAACCAGCCAATGGGCCATTGTGGACAAAGCCCGGGTCATTTTTGCCAACCACCAAGGCCGCCAAGGTGCCACCGACTAAGGCCATCAATGAGTTCACGGCCACTAAACCGGATATACCCTGTATAGCCTGCGCGGACATAACATTAAAGCCAAACCAACCAACAGTCAGTATCCATGCGCCCAGCGCTAGAAACGGGATATTGGATGGCGGGTAAGCATGCAACCTGCCGTCTTTGCTGTAACGGCCATTGCGCGCGCCCAACAACATCACCGCAGCCAAGGCAATCCAGCCCCCCATGGCATGCACCACTACGGACCCAGCAAAATCATGAAATTTAGCACCGTAACTGGCGTTCAACCAATCTTGAAAGCCGTAATGGTTGTTCCATGCGATGCCTTCAAAAAATGGGTAAACAAAACCAACCAAAGCAAAGGTCGCGGCCAATTGCGGATTAAATTTAGCGCGTTCGGCTATGCCACCAGAAACAATGGCGGGAATGGCAGCGGCAAAAGTCAGCAAGAAAAAGAACTTCACTAAATCGTAGCCATTTTTCGCGGCCAACACCTCGGCCCCGCTAAAAAAGTTTAGGCCATAAGCAATGCTGTAACCTATAAAAAAATAAGCCACAGTGGACACCGAAAAATCCACCATGATTTTAACCAAGGCATTGACTTGGTTTTTCTTGCGCACCGTACCCACCTCCAAAAAGGCAAATCCAGCATGCATAGCAAGCACCATAATGGCGCCTAATAAAACAAATAACACATCGTTTGCTGAGACTAATGTTTCCATTTTTTCGCTACTCCAAAATTTTCATGACGTATTTGTAAGCAAATAGCGCGCCAAAACTTAAGTAATTGTTTTTTCGATAACTATCTCATGATATCACCCCATTGAATGCACGAAATAAGTGCAAGGCACTTTGCATGGCACCATAACGGTGCTTATTAATGCTCTTTACAAGCCAAGCCAGCCGCCACATACTGCGCTAACATTTAAATTAATGGTGCATAGACATGGAATTAATATTGATGCTGATTTTGTTTCTGGCTGCCTGGTTTTGGCTAGACAGCATGGGCAAACGCGAACGAGCCATACTGCTGGGTAGCGAATTAGCCGCACGCTACAACTTACAACTGCTGGATGAAAGCGTGGCTTGCACCAAGCTCACCCTTGGTCGTAACAGACGCGGGCACGTGCAATTCCTGCGCCGTTATGCATTTGATGTGAGTGCCCGTGGCGTAGACCGTTTACATTGCGAATTGATCCTACTAGGCGATCAATTGCAAACTTGGCACATTCCACCCTATCAGCAATAAACATCCTCCCTTGGGAATGCGCTGGCGCAAGGTTAAAATGCGCGCATGGAAAATAATCAAGACACCCTACAGCGCTTCATATTTGAAAGCAGCCCGGTACGAGGCAACCTAGTGCACCTAGGCCTCACCTTGCAAATGGCTTTAAATAAGCAAAACTTGCCTAGCGGCTTACGGCAATCATTGGGCGAATTGATGGCAGCCAGTGCCTTATTGGCGGCCACGCTAAAAATGAACGGCAGCATGGTCTTGCAGATTCAAAGCAAAGGCACGCTCAAGCTGTTGGTTGTGGAATGTACCTCAGACGACGACGCGCCGCTTAGAATGCGCGCCACGGCAAAATGGTCAGGCGAGATAGACGAACAACAGCACTTGTTTGATCTCATCTCACAAGGTCAATTCATCATCACGCTGGATCCAAAAGACGGCAATCAAGCCTACCAAGGTATCGTGCCATTAGAAGGCGACAGCATCGCCACCGTATTGGAAAATTACATGCTGCGCTCGGAGCAAATCGATACGCGCATTTGGCTGTGTTGTGACGGCAATACGGCGGCGGGCATGCTCTTGCAAAAACTACCGGAAACCATGAACCAAACAACAGTGGAACACGACGCTGACATATGGAACCGAGTTGGTCATTTAGCCAACACCATACATGACGAGGAACTGCTGCACTTGCCAGCAGAAACCTTGCTGACTAGGTTGTTTCATGAGGAGCAAGTACGCCTGTTTGCCGCCAGCAATACCCAGTTTTTCTGCAGTTGCAGCCGCGACAGTGTGGCCAGCATGTTGCGCATGCTAGGCGACGAGGAGTTGCAGAGTATATTGGCCGAACAAGGCCAGATAGAAGTGAATTGTGATTTTTGCAACACCCATTACGCTTTTGACAAGGTGGATGCCACGCAGCTATTAATGACGCCGGTGGCAGCACCCAGCCAGCCTAACGTGCATTAGTGGCTAAACTGCTGCCGCCTGCGCTCAAATAAACACACTGCCGCTGCGGCGGCGGCATTGAGCGATTCTATTCGACCTAACTGCCCTTGCGCCATGGGTATGGTCACCCGCTTACTGGCCGCAGCCATGGTGTCCTTACGTAGCCCCGCTCCCTCATTGCCAAAGACAAAGGCGCAAGCGCCTCGCAAATCTTGGCTATACAATGACTCGCCATTCATGGCGGTGGCATAGCTGTCACCATTAAATCGTTCTAGCTCAGCGACTATGTCAGCACGCGTTTGCATGGCCAGCACGAATTGCGCACCCTGCCCACCACGTAAGGCTTTAGGTGACCAGGGGTCGGTGCAACTGCTGCTTAAATAGACCGCTTCCACCCCAGCCGCGGCGGCAGTGCGTAGCATGCTACCCAGATTACCTGGGTCCTGTATGTCTTCCAACATCAAGACAAAGTTGGGTTGATCGGCTAAGGCTAACTGTTGAATCTTGACCATGGCCAGTATGCCGGTGGAGCTCACTACCGGACTGAGTTCGGCAAACATTAGCGTGGGCAGCATAATGGTATCCAGGTGCTCCAAGCTTTGCATTAAAGCGGTGGCTTCCACGCTACTTTGCCCTTCTGGAATAATGACCAGCTCGGGCTCACCAAACGCCGTCAGATAATCTTCAATAAGGTGCACCCCATCGAGCAAGGTCAGCCCTTCGCTGCGTCTTTCCCTGGCGTTATCGGCCAATCTTTTTAACTGCTTAAAAACCGGATTATCACGCGAAACGATGTGCTTAAAAGACATGCGGTGCTCACCTTTGGTGTCTTAAGAAAAAGCGCCTGCTCTACGCCTAAGCACGCAGAACAAGCGCCGAGTGCTTGATGATTACTTTTGTCTAAGCTTTAAATTGGCCGCTATGCGTAAGCGCAAGGCATTCAATTTAATAAAACCACCGGCGTCTTTTTGGTCGTAAGCGCCTTTGTCGTCTTCAAAAGTAGCAATGGTCGAATCAAATAAGGAGTTGGTTTTGCTATCGCGGCCCGTGACGATCACATTGCCTTTATATAACTTAACGCGCACCCAGCCGTTGACAACGGTTTGTGTGTGGTCTATCAGGGTTTGCAAGGCAATGCGCTCCGGACTCCACCAATAGCCGTTATAAATCATGCTGGCATAGCGTGGCATTAAATCGTCTTTTAAGTGCGCCACTTCACGATCCAAAGTGATGGATTCAATAGCACGGTGGGCTTTTAACAATATGGTGCCGCCCGGTGTTTCATAACAACCACGAGACTTCATGCCAACGTAGCGATTTTCCACTAAATCCAAACGGCCTATGCCGTGCTTGCCGCCCATTTTATTAAGGTGGGCCAATATGGCATGCGGCTTCATGGCTTCGCCATTCAAGCTCACCGGGTCGCCATTCACGTACTCAATGTCCAGATACTCGGCAGCATCCGGTGCTTTTTCTGGGCTCACGCTCCAACGCCACATCGACTCTTCTGCCTCGGCAGCCGGGTCTTCCAAGTGACGGCCTTCATAGGAAATATGCAGTAAATTGGCATCCATGCTGTATGGGCTGCCACCTTGCTTGTGCTTCATGTCGACTGGAATGCCGTGTTTTTCCGCGTAAGCCATCAATTTTTCACGGCTCAATAGATCCCACTCACGCCATGGCGCAATGATTTGTATATTTGGATTTAAGGCATACGCACCCAACTCAAAGCGCACTTGGTCGTTACCCTTACCGGTGGCGCCATGTGAGATGGCGTCTGCATTAGTTTCGGCGGCAATTTCAATGAGGCGTTTGGCGATCAATGGGCGCGCAATCGAGGTGCCCAATAGGTATTCACCTTCGTAGACGGTGTTGGCTCTGAACATAGGAAAGACAAAGTCACGCACAAATTCTTCACGGCAATCGTCTATGTAAATCTCTTTGACGCCTGCTGCCGTGGCCTTAGCCCTTGCTGGCTCCAACTCTTCACCTTGACCTAGGTCTGCGGTGAAGGTAACCACTTCGCATTGGTACTCGTCTTGCAACCATTTCAGAATAACCGAGGTATCCAGGCCGCCTGAATAGGCTAACACCACTTTTTTAATGTCTTTTTTAACTGTGCTCATTGCTTAAACTTTTCCTAATAATAAATATTCCATTAATGCTTTTTGCACGTGCAAGCGATTCTCTGCCTCGTCCCAAACCACGGATTGGCGGCCGTCTATCACTTCAGCGGACACCTCCTCGCCGCGGTGCGCCGGTAGGCAATGCATAAACAAAGCGTCTTCAGCTGCCACTTGCATCATGTCGGCGTCGACCTGCCAATCCACAAAGTCACGCAAGCGCTCTTCGTTTTCCGCCTCAAAGCCCATGCTAGTCCAAACATCGGTGGTAACCAAATGCGCGCCTCTGGCCGCATCCATAGGATCAGCAAAGACTTCGAAATGGTTGTTACCGTACAAGTTTGCCCGCTCAGGCTCTACTTCGTAGCCCGGCGGCGTGGAAACATGCACATTGAAATCCAGTACCTCGGCCGCTTGCAGCCAGGTATTGCAAACATTGTTGCTATCACCTATCCAAGCCACGGTCTTGCCTTTTATTGAGCCACGGTGCTCAATATAAGTGAAAATGTCCGCCAATATTTGGCAAGGATGGTATTCATTGGTTAAACCATTGACCACTGGCACACGAGAATTCGCCGCAAATCGCTCGATAATCTCTT
>CAJBBQ010000098.1 GCA_903951385.1 uncultured Pseudomonadota bacterium | reverse complement strand
TTCTCACGCCACATCACGCTTTCTATGCGGTCGGAAATATCAAACAGCGTCATGTCGCCAGCGTCCGCGCACAGTTTGCGGCTAACGGCTTTGATTGATTCATTGCGAGGATCCGCGATGGTGTAAACCGGATGGCCAAAGCCTATGATGATTTCTTTACGTGCCATGCGCGCCAAAATGTCGGCTTCGGCTTCGTCCGGCGTTTTGTAACGCTCGATGATCTCCATCGCCGCTTCATTAGCGCCGCCGTGTTTAGCACCACGCAGGGCGCCGATGGCGCCGGTGATGCAAGAATACATATCGGACAAGGTGCCGGCAATCACACGACCGGTGAAGGTCGAAGCGTTGAATTCGTGCTCGGCGTACAACACCAATGAGGTGTTCATGGCGTCGATGTGCAATTGGCTAGGCGCTTTGCCGTGCAAGACATGCAAGAAATGCGCGGCGATGCTGTCGTCGTTGGTGTTAACGTCCACGCGTTTGCCGTTGTGGCTAAAGTGGTACCAATACAGCAGAATCGATCCAAAGCAGGCGATTAAGCGGTCACCCAAATCTTGGGCGGCAGCGGTGTTGCGGTCGGCCACTTCTGGTTCCAAGGTGCCTAGCATGGCGCAACCGGTGCGCATCACGTCCATGGGGTGGGTGTTCTTAGGGATTTGCTCGAGCACAGTTTTAAGCGCGGCTGGCAATTCACGCAATTTTTTTAGCTTGGCATGGTAAGCCGCCAATTGGCTTTTGTTAGGCAGTTCGCCGTGTATTAACAAATAGGCTACTTCTTCAAAGCTGGCATGCTTGGCTAACTCTATGATGTCGTAGCCGCGGTAGTGCAAATCGTTACCGGTATGGCCAACTGTGCAAATTGCTGTGCTGCCAGCGGTCACGCCGGCTAAGGCCACGCCTTTTTTCTTTTTAGGCGCTTCTGCTGCTGGGGTTTGAGCCGTGGTTTGCATGACTACTTTTCTCCTTTAAAAAGGGCATCCAATTTTTGTTCAAAGGCGTGGTAACCCAAATGCTCATAAAGGTCGGCGCGCGTTTGCATTAGATCAACAACGTTCTTTTGTGTGCCGTCACGGCGGGTGGCTTGGTAAACGCTTAGGGCGGCTTGGTTCATGGCGCGGAAAGCCGATAAGGGGTAGAGCACCATACTGACATCGGCGCCGCGTAATTCGTCTACGGTGAATAAAGGCGTGCTGCCAAATTCGGTGATGTTGGCCAATACCGGCACTTTTACCGCAGCGGCAAATTGTTTATACATGGCCAATTCGGTGATGGCTTCAGGGAAGATCATGTCGGCACCGGCTTCTGCGCAGGCGCAAGCGCGGTCAATGGCCGATTGCAAACCTTCCACTGCCAGGGCGTCGGTTCTGGCCATGACGACAAAATCGTCGTAGGGTTTGGCATCAACCGCGGCTTTAACCCGGTCGACCATTTCTTCTAGGCTAACAATGGCTTTATTCGGCCGGTGACCGCAGCGTTTGGCGCTGACTTGGTCTTCGATGTGCACCGCGGCGGCGCCAGCCTTGGCGATACTTTTGACGCTGCGTGCGATATTAAATGCACCGCCCCAGCCGGTATCGATGTCCACCAACAAAGGCGTGTCCACCGCGTCGGTGATGCGGCGCACGTCTATCAATACGTCTTCTAGCGTGGAGATGCCCAAATCAGGCAAACCTAGCGAGCCGGCTGCCACGCCGCCACCCGACAAATACAAGGCCTTGAAGCCGCTCTGGGTGGCCAGCATGGCGTGGTAGGCATTGATGGCGCCTATGATTTGTAATGGTTTTTCGGCTTTAAGGGCGGCACGAAAGCGTGCGCCTGCGGTTGCGGCTTGTGTCATGGTGTTTACCTAATGGTCTAAGGTTAAAATTAACTGAAAAATGCGGCTTGGGCTTCAGCCGGTATCGCCACTTTGGTGAGCTTGGCTTTTTGCAGGATTTCCCAGAAATAGCGGTAAGTGGCTCTGTCATGCAATTCGCCATCGTATTGAATCGGGCCCCAATCGGCTTTTTGTGCGGCCAATAAAATATTGGCGCCGTCTTGCACTTCATCAAAATTCGGTTTCATGGCGCTGACGATGGCTTCAATTTGCGTGGGGTAAATGCTCCACATGCGTAAAAAGCCAAACTCATTGCGGGCGCGTGAGGCGTCGCTGTGGGTGGTTTCCACGTTTTTTAAATCCAAGGTGACGTTGTGTGCTGGCACCACGCCGTTAGCCAATGCGGCAGCGACCAATTCGGCTTTGGCGCGGGCTAATAAGCGGTGGTCAAATTGGCCTGGGCTGCGCATGGCGGAAGCCGGGATGGCGCCGTGGTGGCCACTGACGAAATCCATTAAGCCAAAGTCCAGCACTTGAAGCCAGGGCAGGGTGGCGATGTCGTGCACGGCTTTTAAGGCGCCGTGCGTTTCCACCAAGATGTGCACCGGAATCTCGCGGGTAATGCCATTAAAGGTCGCTACTTTTTGGATGTAGGCGATCATTTCTTTGGCTTGCGCGTGGCTGGTGCATTTAGGAATGGTGATGTAGCTTAGCACTTGCCCTGCGCCGGCCACCAAGATATCGATGTCTTGTTTCCAAGCCGGGTGCGTGTAATCGTGTATGCGTGCGCCGGCCATTTTATGTTTGTTATCGGCGCTGGTTAAGACGCGCACTATCATGGCCGCGTGATCGCGTTCTTGACCGGCTTGCGCGCCGTCTTCGCAATCGCAGGTGATGTCAAACACCGGGCCTATGCTGTCTTGCATGGCCAAGGCCTTAAGGATTAATTTCTCACTGCCGGCAAAATGCTCGCAAGACGGAATGATGGGAAAGGATTTTTCCCCGCTAAATAATGCGTCGTTTGGGTGAACTAGGTTGGTCGTAGACATGGTTTTAATCCTAAGGCAAAGTTAAGCTTGTTTACGTGGCATCAGCACGGTGTAATCGAGGTCTAATACCACGTTAGGGTGGTAAGTGGTTTTCTCGCCCTGCGTCACGTGGCGGCTGCTCAAGGTATGGGCTGGCGTGTTTTTCACTCCTACCATGCGCAATCTTAAGGCGCCCACGTCATTGCGGTTAGGCAAGGTTTCTTTGGCCAGCACTTCGGTCCAAGTGTAGATGGTGTCATCGCCAAAGCTCGGGTTACAGTGTGTACCGGCATTTATGGCGAGGATGGACAAGGCATTTTCCAAGCCGTCATGCGATAGGGCGCGGCAAACGGAAATGATGTGACCGCCGTACATGAGGCGTCGGCCAAAAGCAGTGGGTTTCATCATCAGCTCATCAAAATGCAAGCGGGCGTTGTTTTGATACAGTTTCGTGGCCAAGGTGTGGTCGGTGTCGCTGATGGTCATGCCGGCTGGGTGATTGATGCGTTCGCCCACTTGGTAGTCGTCCCATAGGAACGGGCCACCAGTCTGGGCGGTGTTGAATTTTCTGGCATCCAAAAAGGCCGGCACAGCCAAATCCGCACTGGCTAACGCGTCGGCTAAGCTAGGAATAACGGTAGCAGGGGCGGGGGCGTTGTGGTCTTTTTTGTGCACCATTACCCAGCGCACCCATGAAAATACCGGTTGCTGCAATTGGTTGGTCGACACCGAACGCACGTACACCACGCCGGATTGACCATTGGAGTTTTGTTTTAAGCCTATGACGGTGGAGCTGGTGCTCAGCGTGTCGCCGGCATAAACCGGTTGTAAAAAGCGCACTTCGGCATAGCCCAAGTTGGCTACCGCATTGACCGATATGTCCGGCACGGTTTTACCAAAGGCGATGTGAAAGGCTAATAAATCGTCGACCGGCCGCGCGTTGTAGCCTAAGGATTGCGCTAGCGTGTCCGCTGAATGCAAGGCTTGGCGAGCGCCGGTAAGCGCCATGTATAAGGCCACTTCGCCTTCGCCTACGGTGCGTGGCGTGGCGTGCGTGATCACTTGATTGAGTTTGAAATCCTCAAAAAAGTTACCCGCACGGATTTTGTTGCTGTTTGGCGTATTAGACATGGCTTTCTTCCAAGGTGCTGATCATTTCACTTAATTTAAGTAAGCGTTCGGCGGCGCGCACATGGTGGCGTTCGACTAATTTGTCGTTGACCACGACCGTGCCTTTGCCCATTTCATTGGCGGCTTTTAAAGCGGCGATGATTTCTCTGGCGTTTTTCACTTCGCTGGCTTGCGGCGTGTAAGCGTCGTTGCTGTAAGCCAATTGCGCTGGGTGCACCAAGGATTTGCCATCAAAGCCCATGTCGCGGCCCAAGCGGCAAGCGTATTCAAAGGAATGCATGTTTTTAAAATCACTGGTGATGCCGTCCACTACCGCATGACCGTAAGCGCGGGCCGCCAATATCACCAAAGATAAAGAGGTGAGGATGGCAGAGCGCTCGTGCGTCACGCGTGCGTGCAATTGCGATATCAAGTCTGAGGTCGCCATTACCATGCAGACGATACGATCGGATGCGCTGGCAATTTCTTTAGCGTTCAGTACGGCAATTGGGCTCTCTATCATGACCATGATAGGCAAGTGACTGCCGCCGGCGGCATCCAATAAGGATAAGGCCGTCAGCACATCTTCTTTACTTTCTATATTGGGAAACAACACCGCGTCGACTTTGGTTTTGGCCACCGCTTTGATGTCGTCTGGGCCCCATTGTGAGATTAGGTCGTTGACCCGCACCACCACTTCGCGTGAGCCGTAGCCGCCTTCGTTGACGAAGCACACGACGTTATCGCGCGATTCTTCTTTGCACTCAACTAACACTGGATCACCAAGATCGAGTATCACGGAGTCGGCGTGTAGGGTTCTAGCGCGCTCTAAGTAATGCGTGTTGCAGCCAGGCACATAAAGCATGGAGCGGCGTGGGCGAAAATATTGAGTCATTCGATTACCTTTATCTGGCCTATAAGTAAGGGTATTTTTTTAAGCTGAATCGATTATATAGAGAGTCATTTAAAAATGTCAATCTATATCTTATGTCTTATATAAGATATAAAATGCTAGACTATTAAAAAATAGCATGATATAAATAAGCCATTGCCAATTAGCGCTAAATGAATAGCCGGTTTTTTAGGCCATTCAATTTTGATGAGATCAACGATCATGATAGACAAACATTACAATTCGCCAAGCTACAAGCCGCTTTACGACCAGATCAAAGTCTTGTTAACGCAAAGTTTAATTGGTGGGGAATGGCGTCCTGGGGACATGATCCCCAGTGAGATTGATCTAGCGGGCCGTTATAAAGTCAGTCAAGGCACGGTCAGAAAAGCCATCGATGCTTTGGCCACGGAAAATATTTTAATTCGCCGTCAGGGTAAAGGCACTTTTGTTGCCACCCACAGTGCGGACAACATGAAGCTGCGCTTTTTGCGTTTGACCTCCATAGATGGGCAGAAAGAATTATTAAAAAACGAATTCATATCCTGCGTTAAAGGCAAGGCCGATGTGCGCATGGGGCAAGTCCTGGATCTAAAAGCCGGCGCCTCCACCATAGAGATCAAGCGCTTGTTAACGTTTTCTGGTCGCCCTTTAATCTTTGATCACATCATCGTGCCGGCAGCGCCTTTTAAAGGCTTGAACGGCAACCGCGTGGAAGAGAACAACGGCTCCATGTACAGCATGTACGAGTCCGAATTTGGGGTGCGCATGGTGCGTGCTGAAGAACGCTTAAAAGCCGTTGGGGCTAAAGGTGAAGTCGCCCATGCCCTAGGCTTAAAAGAGAACGAGCCTATTTTGAGCATAGAGCGCGTGTCCTTTACTTATGGCGACAAGCCCATGGAATGGCGTTTGGGTATGTGCGTGACGGACAACCACCACTACATGAACGAATTGGAATAACGATTGAATGGATGCTAAGCCTTACTTGGCTACGAGTGCAATATTAAATAAAGGTAAAAGACGATGGATGATTTAAAAAAACGTGCGCTGGATTACCACGAGTTTCCTAAACCGGGAAAATTGTCCGTTGAGTCATCCAAGCCTTGCGCTAGCCAAGACGATTTGTCTTTAGCCTACACCCCAGGCGTGGCAGTGCCGGTGCGTGAAATTAACCGTGACCCTGCTAACGCCTACCGTTACACCAACAAAGGCAATTTAGTGGCGGTGATTACCGATGGCACGGCCGTATTAGGCCTGGGTAACATGGGCCCGCTGGCGAGTAAGCCGGTGATGGAAGGAAAAGCCGTGTTGTTTAAACACTTTGCCGGCATAGACGTGTTTGACATAGAGGTCAACGCCCCCAGCGTGGAAGCCTTCATCGAAACCGTGGTGAACATTGCGCCTACCTTTGGCGGCATTAATTTAGAAGACATTGCCGCACCGCACTGTTTCCGCATTGAAAATGAATTGCGCGCGCGTTTGGACATCCCGGTGTTTCACGACGACCAACATGGCACGGCGGTGATAGTGGCCGCGGCCTTATCCAATGCCTTGGAATTGCAAGGCAAAACATTAAGCGGCGCTAAAATTGTCTTTTTAGGTGCCGGTGCAGCGGGCTGTTCTTGCGCGCGCTTGCTTAAATTAATGGGGGCGACCAACATCACC
>CAJBBQ010000097.1 GCA_903951385.1 uncultured Pseudomonadota bacterium | reverse complement strand
TGCATAGACTGGATTATCGTCTATAATTCAAGCCTAACCTTTAAACGGTAACGACACATGGCATCTCAATCTGATCTAGCAAAACTGTTTTCAGGCCTAGGCTCGGCTAGACCCAAAACCACCTTAGGAAAACGCCAACTGCTCACCCTAGGCGTGGGTGCAGTGGTTTTGGCCGTGGTGATTTGGATGAGCTCAGGCGACCCAGTCACGCCGCCCGCCGCAACGCCTAATACGCAGTCTGATGTGGCCGATGCCGAGCAGATGCCGGTGGTCTTGGCATCGGTACGCCAAGGTCAATTTGATGTTAATTTATTGGCCATAGGCACGGTTACGCCGCTCAACGCGGTTGAGGTATACGGCCGAGTAGACGGGCAAATTACCAGCATTGATTTTAAAGAAGGGCAAATGGTTAAAGCCGGTGATTTGCTGGCGCAAATTGACCCACGTCCATTCGAAGTACAGCTCACCTTAGCAGCAGGGCAATTAGCCCGCGATCAAGCACTACTGGATAATGCGCAAGCCGATCTAGAACGCTATCGCACCCTGTTGGCACAAGACTCCATTTCCCGTCAGTCAGTGGACACGCAAGAGGCGCTGGTTCGCCAACACAAAGCCGCCGTGCAAGCCGATCAAGGCAGCATAGACAACGCAAAATTGCAGCTCTCGCACACCAAAGTGATCGCCCCTATTAGCGGTCGCGTGGGCTTACGGCAAATCGATAAAGGCAATATGCTGCGTGCCTCCGGTGCTAAAGGCATAGTCGTGATCACCCAATTGCAACCCATCAGCGTGGTGTTTACCGCCCCAGAAGATGCCTTGCCGCAAGTCATGAAACTGCTTGGTTCTGAGCGCATTGCGGTGAATGCTTACGACAGAAGCCAAGAGCGCAATTTGGGAAAAGGCTGGTTGCTGGCGGCGGACAATAAGATAGACCCGAGCACCGGCACCATTAAGTTAAAAGCAGAATTCCCCAATGCCGACAACGCGCTGTTTGCCAACCAATTTGTTAACATCAAAATGCCAGTGCAAAGCCTAGCGAAAGCGACCCTTATGCCAACCGCCGCCATACAACGCGGCGCTAAAGGCAGTTTTGTTTACCAGCTAAAAGACAACCAAACCGTCACCGTCACCCCGGTTAAATTGGGTGCCAATCAAGGTGACACCACGGTGGTGTTAAGCGGCTTGTCTGTCGGCAGCCAAGTGGTGGTTGAGGGAGCGGATCGCCTCAGAGAAGGCGCCAAGATTAAAGTCATCGGTCAGGCGACACCGGTCGCTTCAAACGCATCACGCGGGGCCAGTCGCGGTCTTGAGACCATGATCCTGTCCCGCTCCTTGAGCTTGTAAGGCTACATTAAGCCGCCATGAATATTTCGCGCCCGTTTATTGCTCGGCCCATCGCCACCTCTTTGCTCATGGTGGCGATATTGCTAGTGGGCTTGTTTGCCTACCGCGTCATTCCGGTTTCCGCCCTCCCGCAATTTGATTACCCGACCATACAAGTGGTCACTTTATACCCGGGCGCCAGCCCAGATTTAGTCACGTCTAACATCACCGCGCCATTGGAGCGGCAATTTGGCAGAATGCCAGGCTTGAAACAAATGTCCTCGACCAGTTCGGACGGGGCTTCCGTGATTACCTTGCAATTTAATCTGGAGCTGCCCTTGGATGTGGCCGAGCAAGACGTGCAAGCCGCCATCAATGGCGCGATTAATTTGTTGCCGCCCGATCTGCCGCAGTTGCCGATTTACAGCAAAATCAACCCAGCCGATCCAGCCATTTTGACCTTGGCCCTGACTTCCCCCACCTTGCCATTGCCGACCATGCAAAAGTTGGCGGAATCGAGGTTGATTGCCAAAATCTCCCAATTGCCCGGCGTTGGCTTGGTCAGCATCAGCGGTGGGCAACGCCCGGCCATTCGCGTGCAAGCCAACCCCAAAGCCTTGGCCGCCTATAACTTATCTTTAGAAGACTTGCGCTTGGCAATCACCAACGCCAATTCCAACCAAGCTAAAGGTGGCTTTGATGGCCCTAGCCAAGCATCCAGTTTGAATTCCAATGATCAGTTGCAATCCGTGGAGGAATTTTTAGGCCTAACCGTGACTTACCGCAATGGCGCTCCTGTGCGTTTAAGGGAAGTGGCCGAGGTGGTGGACGGCGCCGAGAATGCCAGGTTAGCGGCCTGGGGTAATGAATCCCAAGCGCTAATAGTCAACGTGCAGCGTCAGCCTGGGGCCAATGTTATTGAGGTGGTGGACGGCATTAAAAAAGTATTGCCTAGTTTGCAAGCTAGCTTGCCGCCTGCCGTTAAAGTGACCGTGCTCACCGATAGAACGCAAACCATACGCGCCTCGGTGGCCGACGTGCAGTTTGAATTGCTGTTGTCGGTGGCCTTGGTGGTCATGGTGATTTTCCTATTTTTACGCAATCTGTCCGCCACGATTATTCCTAGTGTGGCCGTGCCCTTATCCTTAATAGGCAGTTTTGCCGCCATGTATTTGGCTGGCTTTTCCATCAACAACTTAACCCTAATGGCGCTGATTGTGGCCACCGGCTTTGTGGTGGACGATGCCATCGTCATGATAGAAAACATCATGCGCTACATCGAGGCTGGCGAGTCGCCTATGCAGGCCGCCCTTAAAGGGTCCAAGCAAATCGGCTTTACCATCGTGTCCTTGTCGGTGTCTTTGATGGCGGTATTGATTCCACTGCTGTTTATGGGCGACGTCATCGGCCGTTTATTCCATGAATTTGCCGTGACCTTGTTGGTGGCCATCTTAATTTCGGCCGTGGTGTCCTTGACCCTCACCCCCATGATGTGCGCGCGCTTATTGCGCCACGTGCCGGCCGCTGAGCAAAGCCGTTTCTTTGTGGTGACCGGCGCCTGGTTTGATAAGGTCACCGTGCGCTATGGGGAAATGTTGCAATGGGTGTTTAATCGCCAACGCTTAACGCTGATGGTGGCCGGGGTCACCCTAGTCATCACGGTGTTGCTGTACGTGTTCATTCCCAAAGGCTTTTTCCCGGTGCAAGACACCGGTGCCATTCAAGCCGTTTCACAAGGCCCAACCAGCTTGTCGTTCGCTGCCATGGCCGAGCGCCAGCAAGCCTTGGGCCGGGTGATTTTGCAGGATCCGGCGGTGGAAAGTTTGTCTTCCTTCATAGGCGTGGACGGCAGCAATGCTACGCTCAATACCGGACGCTTCTTGATTAATTTGAAACCATTGGCCGATCGCGAGCGGGCCGATGAAGTGATCGCCCGCTTGCAAACTGCGGTGGCCGAGGTGCAGGGCATTAAGTTGTTTATGCAATCCGTGCAGGATTTAACCATAGAAGATAAAGTCAGCCCGACGCAGTACCAAATTTCATTGGAAGATGCCGATGCCGAGGTATTGCGCGCCTGGGTGCCGAAATTGGTGGCACGCTTAAGCGCCGCACCGGAATTGGCTGATGTCACCAGCGACCAGCAAGAGGGCGGCTTGCAAGCCCACGTCGAGATAGACCGCAACATGGCCGCTCGCTATGGCTTGAGCGCCAACGACGTCAACAACACCTTGTACAACGCCTATGGCCAACGCCAAGTGTTAACCCTGTTTACGCCGACCAATCAGCAACGCGTCATATTGGAAGTGAAGCCGGCATTCCGTGACAGCGTGCAGGGTTTAGCCGGTTTGTACGTGAGCAACATGAGTGGCGGCGCCAATGTCACGGCATCCAATCTGTCCAAGCAAATTCCCTTGTCGTCGATTGCCTCGGTCAGCGAGCGCCGTGCGCCCTTATTGATTAGCCGCGCTGGGCAATTTCCGGCCAGCACCGTTTCCTTTAACTTAGCGCCAGGCACGTCCTTGGACGAGGCGATAGAGGTGGTGGAAACAGCCCAGCGCGAATTGGCATTACCGGCCAGCAGTCAGTTGAAATTGCAAGGGG
>CAJBBQ010000096.1 GCA_903951385.1 uncultured Pseudomonadota bacterium | reverse complement strand
TTCAAAAATTGTTGCAAGCGATACATCAAGCAGAAAGTGAGTTGCCATCATGAGCCCCAATACCATGCACGTCGAAACGCTAGGCTTAGGCCCCAATCTTGTGTTGATACACGGATGGGGCATGAATGGCTCGGTCTGGCAACCGCTGGTGAAACCCTTAAGCAAGCATTTCACCCTGCACTTATTGGATTTACCCGGCATGGGTTACAGCAAACCAATAGAGCCTTTGCATTTGCATGCCTTGGCGGAAAAAGTAGCCGAAATCATGCCGGCCAATGCCGACGTGCTGGGCTGGTCATTGGGCGGTCAGGTAGCGATGCGCATCGCTCTCGATTACCCGGATTTGGTGCGACGATTGGTCTTAGTCGGTTCCACGCCGTGCTTCGTCAACCGTAGTTTTGATCAGAAAAACGTTGAGTATAAAAAAACCTGGGATGCCGGCATCGAACCCGAAGTGTTCGGCAACTTTGCCGATAACGTCAATGAAGACTACCAAAGAACCATGATGCAGTTTTTAAGCTTGCAGTGCATGGGCGCTAGGGATGCCAGGTCCACGGTTAAATTGCTACGCAATAAATTTAACGAGCGACCCAGTCCCAGTTCGCAAACCTTGTATCGCATGTTGGACATTTTATTGGATACCGATTTGCGAGCGGAAGTACCGTCTTTGAGAAAGCCTACCCTATTGGTGCACGGCGATCGAGACAGCTTGGCCCCCGTGCAAGCGGCGCATTGGATGATGCAAAATCTGCCGGTGGGATTTTTAAGAGTCATGGCAGGGGCATCGCATGCCCCGTTCTTGTCGCATCAAGAGGCGTTTATCCAAGCCCTGTTGGAATTCCTCGAGCCGGCTAGCCCAAACTAATGGACGCGAAAGTCGATCACTATCACCTCGATAAGGCCCGTGTGCGTGCTTCATTTGGCCGTGCGGCGAGCAGTTACGATGCCGCGGCGATATTGCAAAAACAAGTGCGTGAAGAAATGCTCAGTCGCCTGGATTGGGTGACATTAAACCCCAAAACGATTTTAGATGCAGGCTGCGGCACCGGCGCGGCCAGTCATGCGCTGCGCAAACGCTACGCTGGGGCGCAAGTGCTGTCCATGGACTTTGCCCTAGCCATGTTGCAAAAGACCCGCGAGCGGGGGTTTTTTGCGAGGCTGCTAAAGCAATTTCAGGGCCTAATCGGCAGGCCTCGCCACCATGTGCTGTGCGCAGACTTAGAGCAGTTGCCGCTGGCCAACAGCAGCATCGATTTGCTTTGGTCAAATTTAGCCATGCAATGGTGCAACGATTTGGACGCCACGTTCAGTGAATGCCATCGCGTGCTGCGCCCCCAAGGCTTGTTGATGTTCAGCACCTTTGGCCCAGACACTTTAAAAGAATTGCGCGCGGCCAGTCATGCATACCCTGGGGTCACCAGTGTCAGCCGCTTTATAGACATGCACGACATAGGCGACGCCTTAATACGTGCTGGCTTCTCGGCGCCGGTGCTGGATGTAGAGCGCTACACCTTAACCTACGATGACATCAAAAGTCTGATGCGC
>CAJBBQ010000095.1 GCA_903951385.1 uncultured Pseudomonadota bacterium | reverse complement strand
GCCCAGCCACCAAGTGTCGTAATCAAACAAGCCATCAAAGGCTTCCGTATCCGGCACTACTTTTAGCCAACCAAAAACGCCATAAGGCGCAACAATGCGCCCCATGACTACCATATTAGTATTGGCCAAGATGTCTTACCTCTAAAGCTAGTGCGATGGCATCATCGCTCAAGCTTAAGAAATTAAGCTTCTTCAGCAGGCGTTTCAGCTGCGTCGGCAGCTGGCGCTTCAGCCACTTCTGCCTCGGCTTCAGCAGGAGCCGCTTCAACTGGCTCAGCAGCCACTTCGGCTTCTGCCGCAGCGGCTTTCTCAGAAGCTTGCGCTTCTAATTCAGCTTTAGCTTCATCAGCGGCGGCTTTAGCTTTAGCAGCTTGTGCAGCGGCAATTTTAGCTTTAGCTGCATCGGCTTTAGCCGCGTCTTTTGCTTTAGCAGCAATAGCGTGCTCAGGGCCTTTTGCATGAAACTTAACCAAACGTGCGACTGTTTCTGACAGTTGCGCACCTTGGCTTTGCCAATGGGTAACACGCTCTTGATCTACACGTAGCGCTTCAGCACCGGCTTTAGCAGATGGATTGTAGAATCCAACACGCTCAATAAAGCGGCCATCACGACGATTGCGTGAGTCAGCAACGACTAAGTTGTAGAAAGGAGTTTTTTTCGCGCCACCACGAGCTAAACGAATAATAACCATAATCTTTGTTCTCTTTGTTGAAAAAATTTATCGCAGAAAGGCGCGGATTTTACGCTACAAATTGTGCTTTTGACAAGCGCTTTATGTATTTAGCCTAATGATTTAGCCAAAATGGGCGTCAAAGCCAATCGCCACCTTGTTCTTGTAGCGTGTCGGGTCGCTCAAACCGGCCGCTTTAAAGCCCTCACGGCGTAAGCGACAAGAATCGCATAAGCCACAGGCTTCGCCATGCTTGTCCGCTTGGTAGCAAGAAACTGTCATGGCGTAATCCACGCCCAATTTGGTGCCCAATTGTATGATTTGGCCTTTGCTCATGTCTATCAATGGCGCGTGTATGGTAATGGTTTGCCCTTCCACCGCACTTTTTGTGGCCAAATTGGCCATGGCTTGGAAAGCCTTGACGTATTCGCCACGGCAATCCGGGTAACCCGAATAATCCAGTGCGTTGACGCCTATGAATATGTCTTGTGCCTGCAAGACTTCAGCCCATGCCAAAGCTAAAGACAGCATGATGGTGTTGCGTGCCGGCACGTAAGTAATGGGTATGCCAGCCGTTTCCTGCTCTGGCACGGCAATGGTATCGTCGGTCAGGGCCGAGCCACCAAATAAAGACAAATCCAGTTTGGCGGTTTTATGCGCGGCCGCACCCATGCTGTGAGCGATGCGATCGGCGGCATGCAATTCGGCGATGTGGCGTTGGTGGTAATCCAAGCTTAGGCAATAGCAGTCAAAGCCTTTTGCTTTGGCAATGGCTAAGCAGGTGGCCGAATCCAAGCCACCGGATAACAAGACCACGGCATTTTTTTTAAGCGTATTTTTTTTCACCATCATGGCTTCACTGTCTTTAGTTTTATTGGGGTGCCTCAGTTTTGTTTAAGCATGTTAAACGCCGGGCTTTTCGCCCCAAAGAATTTTATGCAATTGCACCTGCATGCGCACCGGCAGTTTGTCGGCCAATACCCAGGCGGCTAAATCGCTAGGATTAACTTGGCTGTAAACCGGTGAGAATATCACTGGGCACGTTTGGTTAAGCTTATGCTCGCCCAGTTGCTGTTTGGCCCAATCGTAATCGGCCCGGTCGCACAGCACAAATTTGACTTCATCGCTGGCTTTAAGCAAGGCCAAATTGCTCCAGAGATTTTTAGCTAATTCGCCTGAGCCCGGTGTTTTGATGTCCAGTATGACCGACACCCTT
>CAJBBQ010000094.1 GCA_903951385.1 uncultured Pseudomonadota bacterium | reverse complement strand
GGTGGTCCTTGAGGAGCGCTAATGGGTTGTCGTTACTTTAGCTTATTGTGATGCTGCCAGTAAATACCGTCACGGCCGGGCCCGTCATCGTGACCGCTGAGTCGCCGCCTTGCCAGGCAATGGACAGTTCGCCGCCACGGGCGCTCACCTTGACCGGCGATGTTAATTGGCCGGATTGGATGCCGCTGACCACAGCCGCGCAAGCGCCGGTGCCGCAGGCTAAGGTTTCGCCACTGCCGCGTTCAAACACCCGTAATTTAATCTGCTGTGGGTTAACGATTTGCATGAAGCCTACGTTGACGCGTTCAGGGAAGCGCGGGTGCACTTCAATTTGTAGCCCCAATTCGACCACTGCGGCCGTGTCGACATTGTTAACTTGCAGCACCGCATGCGGGTTGCCCATGGACACGGCAGCAATCTGCAGTGTTTGCTCACCCACTTGCAGGGCGTATTGGGCTGCTTGCGCATCGGCAATAAAAGGGATGTCGGATGGCGCTAATTTAGGTGCACCCATGTTGACGGTGACCAAGCCATTGTCTTCTAAGCTAGGGTGTATGATGCCGCTGGCGGTTTCTACCGAGATGGTTTTTTTGTTGCTCAAACCCTGCTCGGCGACGAAGCGCACAAAGCAACGTGCGCCATTGCCGCATTGCGCCACTTCGCTGCCATCGGCATTAAAAATACGGTATTTAAAATCCGCTACGCTGGAGGATTCGACCAATAGCAATTGGTCAAAACCGACGCCGAATTGGCGATTGGCCAATTGTTGGATTTGTTGCGGGCTGAGATGCACGGTTTGATGGATGGCATCGATGACCATGAAGTCGTTGCCGGCACCCTGCATTTTGCTAAAAGATAATTGCGTGGATTTAGAATTCATAAGCTTTATTATAAATTGATAGTGGGTGCCGGCTATTTTTTATTGCAATATTTTAGTCTTAATATTCAATACTTAGGTAGAATGCTAACTCGGTAATTGACCTGATGATCATGCTTCAGCCTTTAGTATGAAAATCATTTCATTTTTTATAGTTTACTTTTCAAGGCGCACAAATGAACGACTATCTTTTTACTTCAGAATCCGTTTCTGAAGGTCACCCAGACAAACTCGCAGACCAAGTATCCGACAGTATTTTAGACGCGATATTAGAACAAGACCCCACTGCCCGTGTTGCAGCAGAAACCTTAGCCAACACCGGTTTAATTGTGTTGGCAGGTGAGATCACCACCACCGCTAACGTGGATTACATCAAAGTAGCGCGTGAGACCATCAAGCGCATAGGCTACGACAACACCGACTACGGCATAGACTACAAAGGTTGTGCGGTATTGGTGGCTTACGACAAACAATCCCCTGACATTGCCCAAGGCGTGGACGGTGCGCAGGACGACCCATTGGACCAAGGCGCCGGCGATCAAGGCTTGATGTTTGGCTACGCGTGCGATGAAACGCCGCAATTGATGCCATTGCCGATTTGGTTGTCGCACCGCATCATGGAGCGTCAAGCGCAGTTGCGTAAAGACGGCCGTTTGCCTTGGTTGCGTCCGGACGCGAAATCGCAAGTCACCATCAAATACCAAGACGGCAAAGCCAGCGCGATTGATACCGTGGTGGTGTCAACCCAACACGCCCCGGAAATGGAATTAAAAGACATACGCGAAGCGGTGATAGAAGAAATCATCAAGCCGACCTTGCCTAAAGAATTGATTAAGGGCGACATTAAGTTCTTGGTCAACCCTACTGGCCGATTTGTGATTGGCGGCCCACAAGGCGATTGTGGTTTGACCGGTCGTAAAATCATCGTGGATACATACGGTGGTGCGGCGCCTCATGGCGGCGGTGCTTTTTCTGGCAAAGACCCTTCTAAAGTAGACCGTTCTGCGGCGTATGCCGGCCGTTATGTGGCGAAGAATATCGTGGCGGCCGGCTTGGCCTCCCGTTGCTTGGTGCAAATTTCCTACGCGATTGGGGTAGCGCAACCGACCTCCATCATGGTCGAGACTTACGGCACTGGTAAGGTATCCAACGAAGTGCTGACCGCCTTGGTGCGCGAACACTTTGATTTGCGCCCTAAAGGCATAGTGAAGATGCTTAATTTATTGCGTCCTATCTACACTAAAACCGCTGCTTACGGCCATTTTGGCCGTGACGAACCCGAGTTTACTTGGGAAGCGATAGACAAAGCGGCGGCCTTAAAAGCCGCTCTTTAAGTCGCGCTTGAAACAGTAAAAAGCCTTGCCGCTAGCTGCTGCAAGGCTTTTTTATTGGCTGTACGGAAAATCATGAGTTAGCAAAAATGCGCTTGGAAGGAAAAACAAACTCTCGTATAATGCCTGCCATTCCGAGGAGCGTTGCGAGAGTCCTTCTCCCAGGCTCGGAACAGGTTAGAACGACGCTCACCTTATTAACCGTGCCGGGCACGGGATACGGGTGAGATAAGCGAACAGCCTCTCTAAATTAAATACCCTTTCCCTCCGGTCACATATTCAAGGAAATTGAACATGAATGCTGTGACTGCTGAAAATAAAAATACAGTAAAAGATTACGTGATTGCCGATATCGGCTTGGCCGCGTTTGGCCGTAAAGAAATTGCCATTGCCGAAACCGAAATGCCAGGCTTGATGGCGATTCGTGAAGAGTTTGCCCTAATTCAACCGCTTAAAGGCGCGCGCATTACCGGCAGCTTGCACATGACCATCCAAACTGCCGTACTCATCGAAACGCTAAAAGATTTAGGCGCGGAAGTGCGTTGGGCCTCATGCAATATTTATTCCACCCAAGACCACGCTGCGGCAGCGATTGCTGCTGGCGGTACACCGGTATTTGCGGTTAAAGGCGAAAGCTTGGCCGACTATTGGGATTACACCCACCGTATTTTTGAGTGGAGCGACGGTGGCTACAGCAACATGATTTTGGACGACGGCGGCGACGCGACTTTGTTGTTGCATTTGGGCACGCGTGCCGAAAAAGATTTGTCTTTGGTGGCGCATCCGACTTCAGAAGAAGAAGTGTGTTTGTTCGATTCCATTAAAGCCAAACTAAAAGTCGATCCAACTTGGTATTCCGTGCGTTTAGCTAAAATCATAGGCGTGACCGAAGAAACTACCACCGGTGTGCACCGTTTGTATCAAATGCACAAAGAAGGCAAATTGGCTTTCCCAGCGATTAACGTGAACGACTCGGTGACCAAATCCAAATTCGACAATTTATACGGTTGCCGCGAATCTTTAGTGGACGCGATTAAGCGTGCTACGGACGTGATGATCGCCGGTAAAGTGGCGGTAGTAGCCGGTTATGGCGATGTGGGTAAAGGTTCTGCACAAGCTTTGCGCGCCTTGTCTGCGCAAGTTTGGGTGACCGAGATTGATCCTATTTGTGCCTTGCAAGCTGCCATGGAAGGCTACCGCGTGGTGACCATGGATTACGCCGCGGAACACGCTGATATTTTTGTCACGGCAACCGGTAATTACCACGTGATTACTCATGATCACATGGCTAAAATGAAAGACCAAGCCATCGTTTGTAACATCGGCCATTTTGATAACGAGATAGACGTGGCGTCATTGGAAAAATACGAGTGGGATGAAATTAAACCGCAAGTGGATCACGTGATTTTCCCTAACGGCAAAAAAATTATTCTGTTGGCAAAAGGTCGCTTGGTCAATTTAGGTTGCGGTACCGGTCACCCAAGCTACGTCATGAGTTCTAGCTTTGCTAATCAGACTATTGCGCAAATTGAATTGTTTACGCAAACTGCTAACTACCCAGTGGGCGTGTATACCTTGCCTAAGCACTTGGACGAGAAGGTGGCGATCTTGCAGTTGCGCAAATTGAATGCGCAATTGACCAGCTTAACCGATCAACAAGCGGCTTACATCGGTGTGCAAAAGCAAGGTCCTTTTAAACCGGACACTTACCGTTATTAGAAAACGCAGCCGAATTTGCGGCTAGCGTTTTGTTATCACCCGTTGTGGTTAGAAAACGCAGCCGAATTTGCGGCTAGCGTTTTTTATCAGTTTTTACTGATTAATTAAGGGGGCGTGCTAGCATGAGATTATTGTTGGGCTGGATTTTGAACGCCTTGGCGCTGTTGGCCGTGGCCTACTACGTGCCCAATATACATGTGGCCGATTTTACGACGGCATTGCTGGCAGCGCTGGCCATAGGTTTGGTCAATCTATTGCTTAGACCTATCTTGGTGCTGCTCACTTTGCCCATTACTTTGCTCACTTTAGGGCTATTTTTATTGCTAATAAATGGCGTATTATTTTATGCCGTGGGCAATGTTTTGCCTGGCTTTGAAGTGCAAACCGTACGCGCCGGTTTAATCGGGGCTTTGTTATACAGCGTGCTGGCTTGGTTGTTGGGCGCCATAGTGATAGACGATAAAAAAGACAAATAAATGAACAGCAACGCATACAGCTTTGAGTTTTTTCCGCCTAAGACTGCAGAAGGCATGGCGACGCTGCGCGACGCCCGTGCAGAGCTGGCCAAATTCAACCCCGAGTTTTTCTCCGTGACGTTTGGGGCG
>CAJBBQ010000093.1 GCA_903951385.1 uncultured Pseudomonadota bacterium | reverse complement strand
CGCCAGCGTGTCGTTCAGACTTAACTGGCCGATGCGGATGTCGCCACTGGCCTGGTAGTCTTTGAGCAGATCTAAATCCCAATGCGGTTTGGCCGATGGTGATTTATTTGCCCGCTTATTTTTTTCTGCAGTTTGGTAACGATTAAGATCCAATTTATCGACGGCTAAATTGACTTTGTATGCCGGCGAGGCTTGCAAGGTCATGGCCACATCGCCATCAATTTGGCTGTCGTCCAGTTTTAGCTTTAAGCCTTTAGCCCGTAATTTTTTGCCATCACTGAGCAAACGCGCTTGCAGGCTGTGCAATTGGTAAGGCGCGTAACTGATGTTGGCTAGCTTAAGTTGACCGTCTAATTGCAGCTTGTTTAAGGCCGACAAATCGATAGGGCTGGCCTTGCTCTTGTCGGTTTTATTTGGGCGGGCTAAGTAAGCATAGGCATCCCAATTTTGCGCGGCCAAATTAAATTTAATGTTAGGCCCAGCTGCCTGGCTTAGTTGGATGTCGCCGTCTAACAGGCCATGACCGCTGGCAAAATGAAAGCGACTTTGACCGCTCTTGTGTTTAAAGTCGGCTTTAGCCGTGAGCGCAAAATGGGCTTTTAAGTCGGCGGATGGGCGCGATTGATCCTGCCAATTCATGCGGCCGTTTAGCTGGCTTATGTCCACGATAGCGGCCGACCATTGCGCCTTGATGGGCGTGGAGAATTGACTAGTTAGTAAGCGCTTACCGTTAACGTAAGTGATGTCAGCATTGGTTTCAGCGATATTCAATTCTAAAGCATTGGCCTGCAAGCCCTTGAGCTGCCAGCGCATTTTTAAGTCGTGCGGCGGGCTGTTTAGGGCCACATTTGCTTGCACCGCGGGGGCAATCATCACCCCTTTACTAGCGCTCATTTTATTGGCGTGCAGTGTTGCATTTAGCTTAGACCTTGCCAATTCACCTTGTGTGGACAGGCGTAAATTCTCTGCTAAAAAAACACGCGCCTTGCTCTGGTATAACAGCCGTGCTTGCAAATTTACCTTGGTTTTTAATTTAGCCGCTTGGGCCTCAAGCAAAAAATCGGCAGCCAAATCGACCGCTTGATCTTGCACAATTCGGCCGGTTTTAATGGACAGATTGCTCACTTTTATACGCTGATTGCTAGCTTCATTGACGTAATCTAGGCGACTTTTTTTAACGATCAAACCATCGATGTCGTATGAAAACCTGGCATTCGAATCGCCATCAAATAAATCGGCAAAATTGTTGCTGCCGTCCGCGTGTTGGATCAGCGTCGCCTGCACGCCATCCAAATACACCGTGCCCACCACTAATTTTTTTTGCAGCAGCGGCAAGATAGCTAGCGAAACTTTTGCCCTGGCCACCGAGGCAAAGGGTTTTTGGCTGGCTTGTTCAGACAAACTGACGCGACCTAAATCGATGCCTAACTTAGGCCAAAATGCCATGCGGATGTCGCCGTCTAGCGTCAGCGTGCGACCGGTTTTATCCTGCACTAGATTGATGATGGTAGTCTTGTAATCATTCGGATTAAAACACAGCAGCAAGGTCAGCCAGGCTGCTAGCAACAGGCTGAGCAGGCCAGCAAGGGTGAATGCTAGGATCAATGCTAGGGTGTGGAAAAAACGTTTCATGCTAAGCGGCCTTCTGGCATTAAGGACCAAAGCTGACCCTTAAAGGAAATACAGCAAAACCAGGACGCCAAATACGATGCGATACCAAGCAAACACTTTGAAATCGTGGCTGGCAACAAAGCGCAATAAAAAGCGGATGGCAATTAAGGCGGCTAAAAAGGCCGTGATGAAACCGACGGCAAACAACCCGGCATCGTTGATGGATAAAATGTCGCGGCTTTTGTAGACATCCAAAATCGTGGCAGCAAACATAATAGGGATGGCCAAGAAAAAGGAAAATTCGGTGGCGGTTTTTCTATCCAAGCCAAATAGCATGCCGCCTAATATGGTGGCGCCGGCGCGGGATACCCCAGGAAACAAGGCCAGCGATTGGGCCAAACCAATTTGCACGGCTTGCTTGGGGCCGATTTTATCTATGTGCACGGTGGTGGCTGTGAGGGCCAAGCGTTCTATCCACAATATGGCAAAGCCGCCAATTATTAAGGCCACGGCCACGGTGATGGGTGAGAACAAATACTGTTTGATGGTGCTGTGTAAGGCCAAGCCTAAGATGGCCGCGGGCAGAAAAGCCAAAAACAAATTCAAGACAAATTGCTGCGCCTGGCTTTCGCTGCCCAAGTGCAAAGCCGTATCGATTAGCTTGCGGCGGTATTCCCAACACACGGCTAAAATCGCCGCCAGTTGGATAACAATTTCAAACACTTTGCCTTTGTCGTCATTGAAGTGCAGGTAGTCGCCAACAATGATCAAGTGGCCGGTGCTGCTGATGGGTAGGAATTCGGTGGCGCCTTCTACCACCCCCAATATAAAAGCCTTCACTAATAACAGGATGTCCATGCTGACTTGGGTCTTTTCTAAATGTTAAGGGCGCTTAAAAGCGTTCGTCGTGGCGTAAATAGCGCCATTGCCCAGGCGGCAATTTACCTAAATTTACGCTGCCTATGCGCACGCGTTTTAGACCGACGACATGCAAACCGACCATCTCGCACATGCGACGAATTTGCCGTTTTTTGCCTTCGCGTAAGACAAAGCGCAATTGGTCTTCATTCTGCCAACTGACTTTGGCCGGCTTAAGTTTTTCGCCGTCTAGGCTCAAACCAAAGTTAAGGCGTTGCATGTCGGCATCGCTTAATTCGCCTTCGACCCGCACCAAGTATTCTTTCTCTACCGTGGAATCTTCACCGATTAAATGGCGCGCCACGCGGCCATCCTGAGTAAGCACTAACATACCGGTAGAGTCAATGTCCAAGCGACCTGCTGGCGCAAGCCCAGTTAGGAATCGGCGTTGAAATTCTTTGCGGTGTTGCGGGTTGATATTGGGGTCATCCAGCCATTCGTTATCCGGGTGCACCAAGACAATGGCCGGCTCGTAATCGTCTTCCGCTTGGCCGCTGACGTAGCCAACCGGCTTATGCAAAATAATGGTCACCGATTCGCTTTGCACTTCGTGCGCGTAACTGCTGATAATAATTTCTGCATCGGGATTAATCCGCGTGCCCAGCGTGTCGATGATTTCACCGTCCACCATGACCCAGCTGTTGGCTATCCATTCATCGGCTTCGCGGCGTGAACAAATGCCACGCTCGGCCATGACTTTAGATAAACGCGGCAAGTCCGTGCT
>CAJBBQ010000092.1 GCA_903951385.1 uncultured Pseudomonadota bacterium | reverse complement strand
TCAAAGCCGGTCGCGTTTTGACCAACTGCTACCACGCCTACCCTGCCCACGCTGCATTCGGTGGTTACAAAGAGTCAGGCATTGGTCGTGAAACACACAAAATGATGCTAGACCATTACCAACAAACCAAAAACTTATTGGTAAGCTACAGCCCGAAAAAACTAGGTTTCTTCTAATTTTTGGGAAACCAGCTTAGGCTTGTTTTGAAATTTAAACGGGCTTAGAATCAAGAGGCGGAGTAATTCCGCCTCTTTTTTTGTGCCTTGATATGGCCAATTACTTTAATACGGAATCCATCATGCCGACAGCACGCGTATCCGCTACCCCATCCGCCATAGGACTCATACATAAACTCACCGCCGAACACGGTCCAATTCTGTTTTTTCAATCGGGCGGTTGCTGTGAAGGCAGCGTGCCATTGTGCATGCCGGTCCACGAATTCAAGCCCAGCCCATCGGATGTGGTGGTAGGCGAAATTGAAGGAGCGGTTTTTTACATGGGCCATAACCACTTTCAGTTCTCAGAAAACACCCACACCATAGTCGATGCTTTGCCCGGTTCCAGCGGTTCGTTTTCATTGGATTGCGGCAGTGGCTTAGCGTTTATTACGCGCGGTCGCTTATACAACGACGAAGAACTAAAAGACTTAGCGCCGGTGCACACTTACGGCTACTAATCCTTAATCACCCATTCTAGGGTTTGGTGACTATAGCATTCTCATTGCAACTGGGTTTTTTGCATGCAGACGCTATAATGGGCGCATGGGTAAAAAATTAGCATTAGAACGCATTATTCACAATCAAGGCTTTGGTGCCCGAAAATTATGCCGGCTCATGATATGGAATCAGGAAGTCACGGTAAATGGCCAAGTTTGCGATGACCCCGATGCAGAATTTGATTTAGAACAATTGCATTACACGGTTAAAGGCGAGGCTTGGGATTACCGCGAGCAATCCTATCTAATGATGCACAAACCCAGCCATTACGAATGCTCGCACAAGACCCAACACCACCCCACTATATACAGCTTGCTACCGCAACCCTTGGTAGTGCGCGATGTGCAATGCATAGGTCGGCTGGATGAAGATACCACCGGCTTAATCCTCATTTCCGATGACGGGCAATTCATCCACCGCATGAGCTCACCCAAACACAAGGTGCCTAAGGTCTACGAAGTCACTTGCAAGCACACAGTAAGCGATGCGCAAATAGCGCATCTATGCCAAGGCGTGCAATTGATAGATGAAGACGCACCGATCGCCGCATTAAGTTGCACCCGCATCAATGCGCACGTGCTACACATGACCTTGGCCGAAGGCAAATACCATCAAGTAAAACGCATGGTGGCCGCCATTAGCAACCGTGTTGAAGGCCTGAAACGCATCCAAATTGGCGAGTTGGTATTGCCCGCGGATTTAGCCCCAGGCCAATGGCGCTGGTTAAGCGAGACCGACATGAAACATCTAGGAGCCCTACCCTCATGACAGACAAAAAAATCAGCCTAAAGTGGCTGCTTTGGCTAAGCGCCTTAATGCTAAGCGCCTGCATGGGCGTGCCGGACAAAGTAAAAGTGGTGGACAGCGTGGATGCCAGACAATACTTGGGCACCTGGTATGAAATTGCCCGACTGGACCATTCATTCGAACGGGATTTGGATTACGTCACGGCTAACTACAGCCTGCGTGATGATGGCGGCATTAAAGTGACCAACCGCGGCTTTAATAGTAAGACAAAAACCTGGCAAGAAGCCGTAGGCAAAGCCTATTTTGTTGACCCCATCAGTGCCGACAAAACCAACACCGGCAAACTCAAGGTGTCTTTCTTTGGGCCATTCTATGGCGCTTACAACATCATGGTTTTGGATAAACCGTATTACAACTACGTCATGGTGTGCGGGCCGGATAAATCCTATTTATGGATATTGTCGCGCACCCCTCAACTCACCTACCCCATCAAGCAACACTTAATCGCTCAAGCCCAAGAAATGGGCTTCGCCACCGAACAATTAATTCACGTAAAACAGTCCAGCGAAATCATCCAATACAAAGCCGGTCCGCACGTCAAATAGGGGTTTATTTCAGCGGACTCAATTGGTAGCCGGCTGCACGCAGGCGGCCAAGCAAACCGCCTTGACCGGCCAAATGCGAGGCCCCGACAGCCACAAAAACTTTTTGTTGTTTAGCCTCGTCCATGATGCGTTGTGCCATGAGCACGTTTCTATCGTCCACCAACTTAGTGCGCATCTTGTCCCAAAGTGCTTTAGGCAGCATGTTGCCGGTTATTTTATCGTCCAAGGCGGCGATGGCCTCGCTGTCCCCTGCTAAATAGGCTTGTACCAAGGAAGCAAAGCCTTGTTCTTTTTCGGCTGCACTGCGTTTCAACACCGCGCGCAACATGACCAGCTGCTCGTCCAGGCTAAAGCTATCCATGATGCCAAAATGCTCTTGCGTGTCTTCTATGCCTATGATTTGTTTGCCTACGTCTTCCGCTTGCGTCATCAGTAAATTGTCTTGGGCAAACGGCGTCAACGGTCTGGGTGAATCAAATACCACGGCCAATAACCAAGGCTTCATGTGCAAAGCCGCATCGCGGTGCATGACGTGAAATTCTGCCAGCGCATACACTTGCTCTAACTCTGGCTCAGTGAGCATGCTGCGTAAATCCCCCTCGGCCATCATGAACACGCCGGGGTTATTGGGTGACAAGGTTTCCATCATGAATGCATCGGATGCTTTTATCGCTTGCGTCACCGACGGCGCAAAATTTGTCACACGATTGTCATCGGTGTGTATGGTGCCAAATAGGTATATGTCTTTAGATAGCTTGGATTCGGCTTTCCAAAACAAACCGGTTTCGGCACTGGCGGTGTTGAAAGCCACCAATAAGCAAAGGCTTAACAGGAAAGCGCTAAGTGATTTTATGAGATTAGTTGGCATGTAAGACCCTTAAGCAATGTGAGCGTAGAAGCAAATAAACGCCAAATTTACACTAGGAGTATTTGCGTTTGTTCTCGGACACGCGCCTAGGTCGAATAGTTCGCTCCAATGGCTGGCCACGGACCGTGGTGGTGGGCTTACCAGATAGCGGTTGCCAGGCTGGGATTAAATGCTGTTTGCTATTGCCGATCAAATCGGCTCTACCCATTTTCTGCAAGGCCTCGCGCAACATAGGCCAATTATTTGGATCGTGGTAACGAATAAAAGCCTTGTGCAATTTACGCACGTTGCCGGCCTTAGGGATGGCCACCTGTTCTGAGTCGGCCGTCACCTTGCGCAAGGGATTTTTACCCGAGTGATACATGGCGGTGGCCATGGCCATAGGCGTTGGGGTAAAGGTTTGCACTTGGTCTAATTTGAAGTCGTATTTCTTTAGCCACAGCGCCAAATTCAACATGTCTTGGTCAGTGGTGCCAGGGTGGGCGGCAATAAAATAAGGGATTAAATACTGCTTTTTACCCGCTTCCAGACTGAATTTCTCAAACATGGTTTTGAATTCGTCGTAGGCCTCCATGCCAGGCTTCATCATCTTGCTTAATACGTTTTCTTCCGAATGCTCAGGGGCAATTTTCAAGTAGCCGCCCACATGATGCTGCACCAATTCTTTAACGTATTCGGGCGATTTCACCGCCAAGTCATAACGCACGCCGCTGCCTATCAGTATCTTCTTCACGCCTTTAATGGCACGGGCTTTACGGTACAACTGAATTAACGCACTGTGGTCGGTATTTAAGTTTTCACATATACCGGGGTAGACGCAGCTTAGTTTGCGGCAGGCGTTTTCGATGGCTTCGCTCTTACAGGCGATGCGGTACATATTGGCGGTCGGCCCACCCAGGTCGGATATGACCCCAGTGAAACCAGGCACCTTGTCGCGTATTTCTTCCACTTCTTTCAAGATGCTTGCTTCACTGCGGCTTTGGATAATCCGTCCTTCGTGTTCGGTGATGCTGCAAAAGGTGCAGCCGCCAAAACAACCTCGCATGATATTGACGCTAAAACGTATCATTTCCCAGGCTGGAATTTTGGCATCACCATAAGCCGGATGTGGCTTACGCGCGTAAGGCATGTCGTAGACGTAATCCATCTCTTTGGTGGTCAATGGAATGGGCGGTGGGTTTAACCACACCTCGCGGTCACCGTGTTTTTGCACCAAGGCCCGTGCGTTACCTGGGTTGGCTTCTAAGTGCAGCACACGGGACGCGTGCGCGTACAGCACTGGATCTTGTGCTACTGCCTCGAAGGCTGGCAAACGCACCACTTGCTTGGCTCGGTCGGCCTTGGGTTTACGCACCAGGGCAATGGCTTGCGTGCCTTCAGGCAAAACGGCTTGCTCGGATTTAACCTCCGTTGCACAACTAGCGTCGGCTTTACCCATTTTCATTTCGTAGGGGTCAACCGGCTTATCAATCACACCGGGACGGTCTAGTTGCGTACTGGCGATTTCACTCCAGCCTTCTGGGATCTTTTTACGCAAAAAAGCCGTGCCGCGTATGTCTTGAATATCGACGACTTTTTCACCTTTGGCAATACGGTGGCTCAATTCTATTAAAGCGCGTTCGGCATTGCCGTAAAGCAAAATATCGGCCTTGGAATCGAGCAAAATACTGCGACGTACTTTATCACTCCAGTAATCGTAATGGGCAATGCGGCGCAAGCTGGCCTCTATGCTGCCTATGACTAATGGCACATCGGCATAGGCCTCACGGCAACGCTGACTGTAAACCAACACCGCACGATCAGGCCGTTTATTAGGCGCCGCATCCGGCGTGTAGGCATCGTCACTGCGTATTTTTCTATCGGCGGTATAGCGGTTCACCATGCTGTCCATATTGCCAGCGGTGACACCGAAATACAGATTGGGCTTACCCATGACTTTGAAGGCGTCGGCGTTTTGCCAATCCGGTTGGGCAATGATGCCTACCCGAAACCCTTGGGCTTCCAGTAGGCGGCCAACTAAAGCCGAGCCAAAGCTGGGGTGATCTATGTAGCAATCGCCGCTAACCAAAATGATGTCGCAACTGTCCCAACCAAGCACATCCATTTCTGCACGCGACATGGGCAGCATAGGGGCCGAACCAAAGCGTTTTGCCCAATAAGGGCGGTAGCTTTGTATGGGCTTGGCAAGTAAGTTGGTGTAGTGTTCCAAGGTATATGTGTCAAACTATAAAGAACGCGCATTTTACGCGCTAATGGCATGATTAAGATGATTTTTTTATAAAAATTTTACAGCAATTAACCCTGCTTAAAACAAGTCTACCCCGAACGGCTTCAAGACCAAGGCGAACAAGAAAAAAACCAAGGCCGTGATAAGCACCGAAGCCAATAAGCTCAGCACGAACCCCCATTTACTGAGCAGATAGGGGAAAATCAAAAACATCGGCAAGGTCGGTAACACATACCAAAACGTGTAGTAAGCGTGATTGGCAATTTTACTTGTAGGCTGACCTTCCATGTATAGCCAAATAAGCGCAAGCACCGTCACTAATGGCAGCGCTGCTATCAAGCCGCCTAATTTATCACTGCGTTTGGCCAACTCCGATACCAGCACAACTAGGCCGGCGCTAATTAAGTATTTGATGATCAGATAGTGCATGCTTTACCTTTCTCTTAGGGTTTTAATTGTTTAAGATTGGTTCCGTGCTTAATTATTCATTCTACCCTTAAGTTAAAGCTGGTCATGGCAAACGCGTATTATCAATTGCCCAACGGTCGGGTCGCCTGCGTAGACGGCGAAACAGACTTCCCGCCCAACCATCTTGCGCTAAACGAGCCAAACGGTTTATTGGCCATAGGCGGCGACCTCAGTCTAGGTCGACTATTAAACGCCTATCGCGCCGGTATTTTCCCATGGTTCAACGCGGGCGAACCGATACTATGGTGGAGCCCTAGCCCACGCATGGTGTTGTTCCCCGATGAATTAAAGCTTGCCAATTCGCTTAAAAAAACCTTAAAAAAAGAGCTGTTTGAGGTGCGCTTTAACACGTCCTTTCGCGCAGTCATCAAAGCCTGCAGTGAAGTTAAACGCACCGAGCAAAATGGCACTTGGATAAGCGCCGACATGGTAGACGCATACTGCGCGTTGTTTGATGCCGGTCACGCCGTATGCGCGGAGTGTTGGCAAAACAAGCAGTTGGTCGGTGGGTGTTACGGGGTTAAAATTGGTCTAGCCTTTTACGGTGAAAGCATGTTTCACCGTGTCAGCGATGCGTCCAAAGTGGCGTTTGTTCAGCTAGTGCAACATTTGAAAAATGATGGGGTTGGGATGATAGATTGCCAAATGAACACGCCTTTACTAAGCAGCTTTGGCGCCCGCGAAATTAGCCGTGAGGCCTTCAATAGCAAACTGGCCGAATTAACCCAGCAGCCATGAACCTAGCCAACCCAGTCATGCACCAAGGTGTGCACTTTTATATCAGCAGCGGTTACCCTTGTGGCTACCTAGCCAATAAAGAAGCGATCAGCCTAATCGCCGCACCGCCGCATTTAATCGACACCGCCATTTACAGCAAGCTCATGCAACAAGGCTTTAGACGCAGCGGTTTATTCGTCTACAAGCCGCATTGCGAAAACTGCCAGGCATGCGTGCCCGTGCGTCTGCCTGTCCTTGACTTCGTGCCGAATCGCAGCCAAAAACGCGCCATGAAACAACATGAAGCGCTCAGCGCCAACGTTCTAGCAGCTGACTTTTATGAAGAACACTACGCCTTGTATGCCCAATACCAACAAGCTAGGCATGCCAAGCACAGCAGCGACCAAGACAGCGAGGTCGATGATGCCGAGCAATACCGGCATTTCTTATGCAAAAGCAATGTGGAAACGGTGCTGGTGGAATTTAGAGACGGCCATCAATTAAAAATGGTCAGCGTCATTGATGTGCTTGGCGATGGCCTGTCAGCGGTGTACACCTTTTACGACCCGCATGACAAAAAAGCCAGCTTGGGCACCTACAACGTCCTTTGGCAAATAGCTTGGGCTAAAGCATTGCAGCGGCCTTATCTCTATCTGGGTTACTGGATTAAAGACAGCCAAAAAATGGCTTACAAACAAAACTTTCAGCCTTTGGAAAAACGCATTAACGGCGAATGGCGCGAGGACAGCCCTGTAAAAAAATAGCCGCCGCCAACTCTGCCTAATTGTTAAGAATGTTACAATCGGCATAACTAAACACATTGAGCACTATTCTTTGAAAAAAATTGTCATTTTTGGCGTGGGCTTGATAGGCGGCTCGGTCGCCTTAGCATTAAAAAAAGCCCAAACTAAGCCTGGCTCAATGCATATCATAGGGCTAGGCCGCAATCCTGCTAGCCTGACCAGCGCATTGCAATTAGGCGTTATCGACCAAGGCGTAGACATTGATCAAGCCGATTTACAAGCTACCCTTGCCGGTGCCGACGTCATCTTGATTGCCGCGCCGGTCGCACAAACAAGCGGCATATTAGCCCGCATCAAGCCCCACCTTAATTCACATACCGTGATAACAGATGCCGGCAGCACTAAAAGCGACGTCTTAGCCTGCGCCCAAACCATTTTAGCCGAGCAATTTAATCAATTTGTCGGCGGCCACCCTATCGCTGGCGCCGAAAAAAGTGGCGTGACCGCCGCCAGAGCGGATTTGTTTGTAGGTAAAAATGTGGTGTTAACGCCCACCGCTAACACGCAAGCTGAGGCTGTAGCGCGCGTCACCGAGTTTTGGCAAGCTTGCGGCGCCAAGGTCAGCAGCATGCCAGCCCAAGCCCATGACGAAATTTTTGCCAGCGTCAGCCACTTGCCTCACCTACTGGCTTTTGCCTTGGTTGACGAGCTAGCCGCCAGAGCAAATGCAGCCGAATTATTTGGCTTTGCCGCCAGTGGCTTTAGGGATTTCACGCGCATAGCCGGCAGCCACCCTGAAATGTGGCGCGACATTAGCCTCGCCAACAAAGACGCTTTACTCAAAGAATTGGCCGCCTACCAAGACGAACTAGCAAGATTAAAAACCTTGCTGCAAAATCAAGACAGCGCTGGGCTTGAAGCCTTATTTAGCCGCGCCAGTTTGGCCAGAAATGCCTGGTCAGACGGCAAACTCTAGTCGTCAGTTTTACATTAAAGAATAGCCATGGAACAACTTAACCTCACCCCTGCCAGTCATGCCGATGGTCGCATCACCCTACCTGGCTCTAAAAGCATATCCAATCGCACCTTATTGCTCGCTGCCTTAGCCAGCGGCAATACCGAAATTCGTGATGTATTGGCTTCCGATGACACGGCGCGCATGCTGGAATCGCTCACTAAGCTTGGGGTTAAATTAGACCAGATTGGTGAGCATGATTGGCGCGTGCATGGCTGTGCTGGCAACTTTCACAACAAGCAGGCGGATTTGTTTTTAGGCAATGCCGGCACGGCTTTTAGGCCGCTAACGGCTGCGCTGGCTTTTTCTAATGGCGACTACAAATTGTCTGGCGTCGCACGCATGCACGAGCGACCCATAGGCGATTTAGTCGACGCCTTGCAGCAAGCCGGCGCCAACATTAGCTACCTAGAGCAGCCTGGTTTTCCACCCTTAAAAATAGCCCCCGCCCAAGCGGATTTAAGTTTGCCAATTAAGATACGCGGTGACGTGTCCAGTCAATTCTTGACGGCCTTGCTCATGGCCTTGCCTTTGAGCAAACAGCAAGCCAGCATAGACGTGGTGGGCGAGCTGATATCCAAGCCTTACATCGAAATCACCCTGAACTTAATGGCTAAATTTGGCGTGCAGGTTAAGCGTGATGGTTGGCAACGCTTCAGCATTGCAGCAAACAGCGTTTACACCAGCCCAGGTCAATTATGCGTTGAAGGCGACGCCTCCAGTGCTTCCTATTTTCTTGCGGCAGGCGTCATAGCCGGCTCAGTGACGGTAGATGGCATAGGGCAACACAGCATACAAGGGGACGTGCGGTTTGCCGAAGCGCTTAGCTTAATGGGCGGCGATATCAGCTACGGTGAAAATCACATTGCCGCTAAAAAAGCCAAAAAAATCAAAGCCATTGATTTGGATTGCAACCACATACCAGATGCCGCCATGACCTTGGCCATATTGGCCTTGTTTGCCGACGGCGCCAGCACGCTTAGAAACATCGCCAGTTGGCGAGTCAAGGAAACTGACAGGCTGACGGCCATGGCTACCGAGCTGCGTAAAGTAGGCGCCTCGGTTATAGAGGGCAGCGACTACCTGCAAATTACCCCGCCGACTGCTATTACGCCCAATGCGGTCATAGACACATACGATGACCACCGCATGGCGATGTGCTTTTCATTGGTGTCTTTGGCTGGCGTGCCGATCACCATCAACGACCCGGCCTGCGTCAACAAAACCTTCCCAGATTACTTCGCTTGTTTTGCCAAAATAGCACGATGAACAAGCACATCCCAGTCATTGCCATAGACGGGCCGTCCGCTTCGGGCAAGGGCACCGTGGCCCAGCGGGTGGCAACGCATTTGGGTTTCCACTATTTGGATTCCGGGGCCTTATACCGGATTGTGGCGCTGGCTTCGCAACAAGCTGGTATCGCTTGGTCGGATGCCGAAGCGGTCGCCATGTGTGCAAAGCAACTCAGGCTGCGCTTTGAGAATGAGCAAGTATGGCTTAATGATCAGGATGTCTCCGAGGCCATACGCAGCGAGGCCATGGGCAAAGGCGCGTCGCAAGTGGCCGTTCACCAAGCCTTACGTCAAGTATTAAGCAGTGTGCAACACGATTTCCGACAAGTGCCGGGTTTAGTGGCTGACGGACGCGACATGGGCACGGTTATTTTTCCCGATGCCGTTTTGAAAATATTCCTCACCGCCAGCACCGAAGTCCGCGCGCAACGGCGTTATCAACAATTGCTGGCTAAACAACAAGCGGCTGATTACCAAGCCATATTGCAAGATCTGTTGGAGCGCGATGCCCGAGATAAAAATCGCGCCAGTGCGCCCTTGCATATGGCTAAGGATGGCATATTGCTTGAAACCGACCATTTGAGCATAGTTGAAGCGGTAGAGCGGGTGTTAGAAAATTATCAACGTTTTATACAATTTTCCGCATAAAAGTTGTAAATAGTCTTTTATTTTTCAATGTTTTAGTTATAATCACATTCTTTCAAATTTTGTGAATTTTTTTCGTCTGCGCATTACACTAATACGCAGTTTTATTAATTACCCCACTGCTAGGTGGGATTACTTTTAGGTACTTTTATTTAATGGCTTCTACTTCTAAATCCACCCCTTCTTCAATGGAATCATTTGCAGCGCTTTTTGAAGAAAGCTTAATCCATCAAGAAATGCGCTCCGGTGAAGTAATCACCGCTGAGGTTATCTCTGTTGATAGCGACCACGTTATTGTTAATGCCGGTCTAAAATCAGAAAGCGTGATCGCTGCTTCTGAATTCCACAATGCACAAGGCGAGCTTGAAGTTAAAGTCGGCGACTTTGTTAAAGTATTGATCGAAAAACTGGAAGACGGTTTTGGTTCTACCTTACTGTCACGCGAAAAAGCAAAACGCATGGAAACATGGTTAGACTTAGAAGATGCCATGAACGAAGGTCGCATCATTAAAGGTTTTGTCAGCGGTAAAGTTAAAGGTGGTTTACGTGTATCTGTTAATGGCATCATGGCTTTCCTACCAGGTTCATTGGTAGACGTGCGCCCTGTTAAAGACACTACCCCATTTGAAAACAAAGAGTGTGATTTAAAAGTTATTAAAATTGACCGCAAACGTAACAACATCGTTGTTTCTCGTCGTGCTGTGATGGAAGTCAGTGCTGGCGCAGACCGTGAAGCCTTAATGGGTTCATTGGCTGAAGGTTCAGTGGTTAAAGGTATCGTTAAAAACATCACCGACTACGGTGCATTCGTTGATTTAGGTGGCATTGATGGCTTGCTACACATTACAGACTTGGCATGGCGTCGTGTAAAACACCCATCAGAAGTATTAACGGTAGGTGAAGAAGTGGAAGCGAAAATCTTGAAATTTGATCAAGAGAAAAACCGCGTTTCACTAGGCATCAAACAATTGGGTGACGATCCATGGATCGCCCTAACCCGTCGTTATCCAGTAAGCACACGCTTATTCGGTAAAGTTTCTAACTTGACTGATTACGGTGCCTTTGTTGAAATCGAACCAGGCATTGAAGGTTTGGTACACGTGTCAGAAATGGACTGGACTAACAAAAACATCCACCCAGGCAAATTGGCTCAACTAGGCGACGAAGTAGAGGTCATGATCCTTGAGATCGACGAAGCACGTCGTCGTCTATCATTGGGTATGAAACAATGCCAAGCCAACCCATGGGATGATTTCTCTGCCACTCACGCTAAAGGCGATAAAGTATCAGGTCAAATCAAATCCATTACCGACTTCGGTGTGTTCATCGGCTTGCCAGGTGGCATAGACGGTTTAGTGCACTTGTCTGATTTGTCTTGGACACAAACTGGCGAAGAAGCCATCCGCAACTTCAAAAAAGGTGACGAATTGCAAGCTGTCATTTTGGCCATAGACGTTGAGAAAGAGCGCATTTCATTAGGTGTTAAACAATTGGTTGCCGATCCATCTGGCGCAACCAGCAGCACAGACGATAAATCCGAAGCCAAACCTAAAGCTAAATCTGCCAAAACTAAAGACACGGCAGCTAAAGTGGCGGATGACGGCGCCTCTGCAGGTACAACTAACCTTGGTGCTTTATTAAAAGCTAAATTAGATAGCAAGAAATAAGTGTAATTAGTGACAAGATAAAGGCAATAAGCATGACCAAATCTGAACTAATTACGCTGCTTGCGGAGCGCTTTCCGCAATTGGTTGTAAAAGACGCGGAGCTGTCAGTCAAAGCTATCTTAGATACGATGACTGACAACCTAGCGGCTGGGGAGCGCATCGAAATACGTGGCTTTGGTAGTTTTAGTTTGAACTACCGTCCACCACGTTTGGGTCGTAACCCGAAAACCGGCAGCAAAGTGCAAGTGCCAGAAAAGCACGTACCGCACTTTAAGGCAGGCAAGGAATTGCGTGAGCGCGTCGATTTAACTTAAGTTAGATGCGGCTTGCTAGCCCTAGCTAAGCAATATAAAACGGCAGCCGATGGCTGCCGTTTTATATTGCGCATGCCATTAAGCGCTTACTGGATTTTAAATTTAAGTTAAAATGACCAGCATATGAACGCCTCATCCCATCTAGCCTATTGCAGAAGGATCAACCATGGAATTTGAATTCTGGTGGTTGCTGGTCTTACCGCTTTTCTTTAGCCTGGGTTGGCTAGCCGCCAGGGTGGATTTGAAGCAATTGCTGGCCGAATCAACCGCCCTGCCGGCCGCCTATTTCAAAGGCTTAAATTTCCTCATTACCAACCAACAAGACAAAGCCATAGAGGCTTTCAGCGAGGCGGTGCAAGCAAACACCGAATCCTTGGAACTGCATTTCGCCCTAGGCAGCTTATTCAGAAAGCGTGGCGAAGTTGATAGAGCCATCCACCTGCATCTGCATTTGCTGGAAAAAAAAGCCTTAGAGCCGCAACAAAAATTGGCCGTCACTGCCGAACTGGCGCAAGATTATTTAAAAGCCGGCTTGCTCGATCGTGCAGAAGAATTGTTTGAATCCCTAGACGACAACCGCTACCGGCAACCTGCGCTACGTGCCTTGCTGGAAATCTACGTACGTGAACGCGAATGGCTAAGAGCGATTAAAGCCGCCACGGAATTAGAGCGTTTATCTGGCGTGCCATTTCGCATTGAAGTGGCCCACTACCACTGTGAACTAGCCGTGCAATTCCAATTAGCCAATGACTTAACTGCCGCCCAATCCTCACTTACAGATGCACTGCACGCCAACAAAAATTGCGTACGGGCCAACGTCCTATTAGGTGACATGTTAGTTGAAGACAAAGCCCATAAAGCCGCGATTGCCACCTGGAAACGCATCGAGTATCAAAAGCCCGAATACCTAGGCTTAATCGCACCTAAATTACTGCATAGCTTCCAGTCTCTTGACCAAACAAAAGAAGGCTTAAACTTGCTACAAGGTTATTTACAGACTTACCAACTGCCTTCCATGTTGAAAGTTTTGTTTGACGCCACTTTGGCTGAGCAAGGAGCAGATCAGGCGGCTAAACTTGCTCGCAACGAGTTAATAAAAAAACCCAGCTTAAGTACCCTAGACCAGCTATTGCAAGCACGGGCCATATTAGAGGACAGCAAGACGCAAAAATCCCAAGACACGCAACTTATGCAGCAAGCGGTGCGCCATGCGATTGGCAACCGAACCACCTACCACTGCGAGCAATGTGGGTTCAAAGCCAAGTATCACCATTGGCAATGCCCAGCCTGCAATGCATGGGAATCCTTGCCTGCTGAACCGACCAACGTTTAAAGCTAACCACCATGACCAACACCCCAAGCACCCAACCCAGCCATGACCCTAAAATCATCGTGGCCCTTGATTACGCCGATGCCGCCAGCGCACTTACGTTGGTGCGTCAGTTAGACCCGAGTTTATGCCGCCTTAAAGTCGGTAAGGAGTTGTTTACGGCAGCCGGGCCGCAGTTTGTCGAACAATTGGCTAAGCTCAACTTCGGTGTGTTTTTAGACCTAAAATTTCATGACATTCCCAACACCGTCGCCAAAGCTTGCAGTGCAGCCAGCAATCTAGGCATTTGGATGCTAAACGTGCATGCCAGCGGCGGCCTAGAAATGATGCAAGCCGCACAAGCGGCCGTCAACGACCAAGCCAAACCGCCCATCCTCATTGCTGTCACGGTATTAACCAGCATGAACCAAGCTAACCTGACGCAAATTGGCGTGGCAGCGGATTTGCCTAGCCACGTCATGAGCTTAGCCAAGCTCACTCTGCAAGCAGGACTAAACGGTGTGGTTTGCTCGGCTCAGGAAGCCGCTATGTTGCGCGCAGCATTAGGTCAGGCATTTTGCTTGGTAACCCCAGGCATACGCCCAACCGGCGCCAGTCAAGACGATCAATCTCGCATCGTTACCCCAGCCCAAGCCTTACAAAATGGC